>DATGSA010000140.1:0-3672 GCA_035303085.1 Flavobacteriaceae bacterium | reverse complement strand
CATGACCGCCAAAAAAGTTGTGTTCTTTAGAGAATATGTGCATAGAACCTCCTAAGCCCAGAGAGCTTCCTGTTTTTTTACCGTAAAGTTCGGCCATCACTTTTTTGGGGTCTAAACCTAAAGCAATGGGCTGAACGTGATCTCGGTAGGAAGTGATCATCCGGTCTTTTTCTTTGTCAAAAACATGAATGGCACCGGCTAAAATAGCTTCTTGTCCATTATATAAATGTAGAAAACCACGAACTTTTTGTTGGAGGTAAACCTGAGCAAGTTTATTTTGAAACCTTCTCCAAAATGTCATCTGTTCATACCAGTCGAGGTAAACCTCTTGGGTTATTTCTTTCATAATTAAAATATTTACTCACAAGTCACGTAGCGCAAATTTAACACATTAAACGCGATGTAAAAGTTTTTAGGATTAAAAATAATTTAAAATTATAAGAAGCTGCTGTTGAAAGCTAAAGGAAGCAGGTTTAAAAGAGAATCACTTTTCAAGATCTTCCCCGTTTCGCCGCTCATATATATTTCAATATCTTGTTGCTGTTTAAATTCATATTCGGCAATGGACTGACGACAGGCGCCACAGGGAGGACCGGGGCTGTCCACAGTTTTTTCAAGTGATTTTACACTGATTGCCATAGATTTAATTTTTTGATCGGGATAATTTGCGCCTGCATAAAATATAGCCGTGCGTTCTGCACAAAGTCCGGAAGGATAAGCTGCGTTTTCCTGATTGCTCCCGGTTATGATTTCTCCGGACTCCAATAAAATTGCAGCACCTACAAAATAATTGGAATAGGGGGCATAAGCTTTATCTCGAGCTACTATGGCTTGTTCAAAAAGTGTTTGGATTTCAGATGGGAGTTCTCCGAGATTCCGAAAGACACTAAAGGTAGAGCTGATTACTTTTTTCTCCATAAACGAAAGATAATAAAGAGAACTCAATTTAAGTCTGCATAACAAAAATAAAAGTTCTAAAACGCAGGAGGAGGTTTGTTTTCACTTCCCCCGGCTAAGAGCTGTTTTCGATAAAATGCATGTTTCAAAATCCACTTTACTGTGGTGTTTAGCAGCTACATTATGAAAACATCTGCTTTAGATTTTTCTTTTTAATCGTACAATTTTCCAAAATTAAATGCCAAGCTAAATCGCAAACTTCCTTCTAACGGATTATTTGTTGCCGAGGCTGTATTGAATAGATAGGAAACGTTGATTTCTGCCAAGGAATATTTAAAACCGGCTCCAAGGGTGAAATACTGACGATATCCTTTTTCTTCACTTTCGTGGAAATATCCTGCGCGTAGTGCAAAAGTATCTTGATAACGATACTCTCCACCAAGTGCCCAAGTGACTTCTTTAAGTTCTTCGCTGAAACCTCCCGGTGCGTCGGTGAAAGAAGAGAACATGCCGCCAATAGGGCTGGTGGTGTAAAAGTCGTCTTCTCTGTTAATCACTCCATCGTCATTTGAATCGGAAGGAGTGGGAACTAATAATTTATTAAACTCGACGTAAGCACCAACGGTATTATCGAGGTCAAGAATAAAGTCGAATCCGCCACCTATTCCCAGGTTTGTCGGCAGGAAACTTCCTTCTTCGCTATCTCCATATTTTATTTTTGGACCGATGTTGGAGATATTGAAACCGGCACGCCAAACGCCGTTAAAATCGCTATACACGATTTCTTTACTTTCAAAATATCCTGAAACGTCGGCACTAAAAGAATTGGCAGCACTGGCATCTTCAAAAGTGGTTTGAAGTTTCAAATCGGAGCGGATGTATCTTCCCGTAACCGCCATAGAAAAAGTTTCACTCAATAATAGCGCGTAACTCAAATCTACTGCAAGTTGATTGGGTTTAAGTATCAAGCCTTCTTCCAAAGGGTTTTGACGACTTTCAATTTCTCCCAGATTAAAATAGCGTAAGCTTCCGGCAAAAGCGCTTCTTTCGTTTATTCGATTGTAGTAATTGATTTGTCCGACATTGATGTCACTGGCGAGTTTACGTAAATAAGGTACATAAGATAGTCCTACGCTTTGTTCTTGTTTAGCAAAAGCGTATTTGGCAGGGTTCCACTGTTGGGAATAAGTGTCCGGCGTTGTAGCAATCCCGATATCTCCCATCCCTGAAGCCCGTGCATCTCCGGGAACTAAAAGAAAGGGTACAGCTGTAGTAATGACGCGATCTCGAGGACCTAAATCGTTGTCTTGAGCGAAAATTTGGTGATTTGCAGTTAGTAAAAAAGCAAAAACTATTATGGATATTTTTTTCATAAGAAAATTTATGTTTGCAAATATATATATTTATTGAATAACTTAAAGAATAACGAGCTTCTCATATTTCTCTACCTTTTTATTGGCTAAGGTCGATTTTACAGATAATTTATAGACGTAAACTCCTTTCCCAATAGCGCTGCCAAAATCATCTTTCCCGTCCCAAGTGATATCTCTTGATAAAAACCCTTCGGTATTGACTATTTCACTTTTTGACCAAACCAATTTCCCCGATACCGTAAATACTTGCACTTGCACTTCAAGAGGTTCATAGGGTCGATTGTGGTTAAACCAAAACTCGGTATAATCATGAAATGGATTGGGATAATTTAAAACTTTTTCGATCTTGAGCTCATCTTCTTCCGCTACTATAAAATGTAACTCAGCAGTACTCGAATTATTGTACACATCCCAAGCTTTAAAAGTCAAAGTGTGTGGACCTTGTTCCAGGTCATGAAGTTTGTAACTTACTTTTCCTTGGGTATAATCATCTTCTTCAGCTTCATAGTAATCGTTTAAAATAAAAGGATTTGTTTCATCACCATCTATATAAGCAACGATATCGTGACCTATTCCACTGGTTGTATTTATCCCATTTTCATCAGCTAGCTTAGCTAAAATAACCGGGGAAGCATTGGTTATGCTACCGGCAACAAAGTTTTCATCGTTCAGGTAAAGTTGAATCTCAGGGCCTGTATTATCTTCCGGTGCATTCTCATTGATATCTCCTACAAGGATTTCATTGTTATATCCTTTGTTGTCTTGTAAAACGCCGCTTTGTTTTGAATAAAAACTGACCCGTCCATGACCGACCGGCATTTTTATGTCTTTCGGCACTACAAAACTGAAATCAAACTCTCCGTTTTTGACACTGGCTTTTCCTCTGAAAATCGTATTGCCCAAGGTTTCGAAATCCATAATAATTAAATTTCCATTATTATCTGTTGCGCCGTCATTTCCTAAAGTTTGTCTTTCAATAGGTTTGTCAAATACTGTTGCCGTTAGGGTGCCGTTGTAATTGGAGAGCAAGCTTCCATCGGGAGAAACAACTTCTCCCGAAAGCTTCACCTTACTCAATGCTTTTAAGGTATCTTGTGCTTGTGAAATAGGAGTATCATTGATGGCGGTTAATTTGATTTCAGGATCGGGGAAAGCCAATTGCATAGCCGGGTCTCCAAAAAAGAATACCACGCGTCTCGAACCGGCAGTGACATCGTTTTTTGCTTTGCGAACCGCTTCGGCTACGCTATAATTTTGATCTTCATAATTGAATAAATACGGGGCAATTCTATTGTTAAATAAAGTTCCTGTTGTCACAGGAATTGTGCGAGTGGTTGAGACCAAAGCTACAGAACCGCCTTCTTCATTAATTAAACTAAGCTCCCCCGGAGAGACTCTCAAA
>DATGSA010000139.1:0-5589 GCA_035303085.1 Flavobacteriaceae bacterium | reverse complement strand
CCATTAACAGTAATTAAAATATATTCATTATGGCAGACATTGCATCAAAAGTAAAAGCTATTATCGTTGATAAACTTGGTGTTGACGAAAATGAGGTTTCTAACGACGCGAGCTTCACCAATGATTTGGGAGCAGACTCTTTAGACACCGTGGAATTAATCATGGAATTCGAAAAAGATTTTGACATTCAGATTCCTGATGATCAAGCTGAAAACATAGGAACAGTAGGGCAAGCTATTTCTTATATAGAAGAAGCAAAAAAATAATTTAAGCCTACACAGCGTAATTAATTTAAAAAGAATATGGAGTTAAAGCGGGCAGTCATTACCGGACTTGGGGCGTTAACGCCGATAGGTAACAATATTGAAGAATATTGGACCGGCCTTAGAGAAGGCAAAAGCGGCGGAGGTCCCATCACACATTTTGATGCTGAAAAGTTTAAAACCAAATTCGCCTGTGAAGTTAAAGGATTCGATTTTAAAGGTTATTTTGACCGAAAGGAAATCAGAAGACTTGACAAATTTACACAATATGCGATTGTAGCCTCTGATGAAGCTATCATCGATTCAGGAATAAACCTGGATAAGGTTGATAAATTTCGTATCGGTGTGATTTGGGGAGCAGGAATTGGTGGATTGGAAACTTTTCAACAAGAAGTGACTAACTTTGTCACCGGAGATGGCACGCCACGTTTTAACCCTTTCTTTATCCCAAAAATGATCGCGGACATCGCTCCGGGTAATATCTCTATAAAGCACGGCTTTATGGGGCCGAATTACACCACAGTTTCAGCTTGCGCATCATCTGCAAACGCAATATTCGATGCCTTGACATCTATCCGGATGGGTTACTCAGACGTGGTGGTAACCGGTGGTAGTGAAGCTGCCGTAACCGAAGCGGGAATGGGTGGGTTTAATGCAATGCATGCGCTATCTACACGAAACGATGAACCTGAAAGAGCCTCAAGACCATTTGACGCAACGCGAGATGGTTTTGTTTTAGGCGAAGGATCTGGCGCTTTAATCATAGAAGAATATGAACACGCCAAAGCGAGAGGTGCAAAAATTTATGCGGAAGTTATAGGAGGAGGTTTATCTTCTGATGCTTACCATATGACAGCGCCTCATCCAGAAGGTGCTGGCGTAGTTGCAGTTATGGAAAATTGTTTGAGAGATGCAGGATTAAAGCCCGAAGATGTCGATATAATCAATACACATGGTACTTCTACTCCTCTCGGAGATGTAGCTGAACTAAAGGCTATTAAAAAAGTTTTTGGAGCGCATACTAAGAATTTAAATATTAATTCTACAAAATCAATGACCGGGCATTTGCTCGGAGCAGCTGGTGCTGTTGAAGGTATCGCTTCTATATTAGCTATTGAACACGGAATTGTACCACCAACAATTAATTTCGAATTTCCCGATGAAAACATTGATCAGGAGTTGAATCTTACCTTCAACAAAGCCCAAAAACGGGATGTCAAAATCGCAATGAGCAATACCTTTGGTTTTGGAGGACACAATGCTTGTTTATTATTTAAGAAAATGGATGAATAAATCCTTTACTATGAAGGGCATCCGAAACATATTGAATTCCCGTTCTGCAAAAAACGGGGATTTCTTCATGAGTATCCAGGAAATTCTGGGCTTCACTCCCGGAAATATTAAATATTATCAACGTGCATTCATCCATGCTTCGCTTCAAAAAAAGGATGAAAATGGAGATTCGATCAATTATGAACGATTAGAATTTTTAGGAGATGCCATTCTTGGAGCAGTTGTAGCCGCTCATCTATATAAAGAATTGCCGGAATCAAACGAAGGGTATCTCACCGAAATGAGATCAAAAATTGTAAGTAGAGAAACGCTAAACGATCTTGGTAGAGAACTCAACCTAATGAGATTCCTTAAAAAAGAAGGTTCACAAGCAGGACTGGGACCTAATGTATATGGTAATCTATTTGAAGCGTTTGTTGGAGCTATCTATATGGACAAGGGATATAAAGCTTGTCAGGAATACATCCAAGAAAAAGTTATTGGAGACTATTTGGACATTGAAAAACTCGAGGGAAAGATAATCAGTTATAAGAGTCACCTTATCGAGTGGTGTCAGAAAGAAAAAAAGGAGTTTCTTTTCGTAGATTATGAAGATGAAGGAAGAGAATTAGCACAACACTTTACTGTTCAACTTTTTATTGATGATCAATTAATGGCTAAAGCCCGGTGTACGTCAAAGAAAAAAGCGGAAGAAAAAGCTGCCAGACGAGCTTATTTTGCACTACAGGATAAAGTAAGTTTTTAATTTAGAAAAGATTTAAGCTTAAAACTGGTTTAATTTTCCTAATATGAGGTACATTAAACCTTTGTGTAAAATGAGTAATAAAAAAATAAATCGGTTGGTTTTAGATGAAGTGCCTGAGGAAGAGATTTATTTGATTGCACTTTACAGTTCTTTAGAGATTTTCAGGGTAGTTTATCATCTCAACTCGAAACTGGGATTGCGGCTGAAAAGAACATTAAAAGACATTGATTTTGTCAATCCTGACTCAACCTCAAAGTATCCATTATATCATTTTTATGATGAAATCAATGATGTGGATTACTATGTGGTTGCAAATAAAGCGAAAGTTAAACCGAGACATTTGGTTGCTTCCGGGTTAATGTTTGAAGATGCCGATACCTATCAAACCTATTTGATTCCCGAACGAAAAAATGTCGATTTTTTTCTGAAAATAGAAAAAAGAATAGGAATTGATGATTTTTTAAATAAATTGAAAAATCTCAAACAGTTTTCGGCGGTATATGCTGAAGATATCAACCGAATAAGGTCGTATAAAAACTTAATTTTTGATTGATGAGAAACGCTAAAAAAACCAAAATTGTGGCCACTTTGGGCCCTTCTACAAATTCTAAAACAATCCTGCGTAAAATGATAAAAACGGGGGTAAATGTTTTTAGACTTAACTTCTCTCATGCCAAATATGAAGATGTTGAACAAAAGGTTAAATGGATTCGATCACTGAGTGAAGAGCTTAACATGACCGTTGGTATTCTTGCGGATTTACAAGGTCCAAAATTAAGAATAGGCATCATGACAAGGGATACTGTGGTTGTAAAAGGGGATAAAGTAACTTTTGCTACCGGGGAGCCCTTTCAGGGTACGGTAGATCGTGTTTATATGAATTATCAAGAGTTTCCTAAAGATGTTAAGCTTAAGGAACGAATCCTACTTGACGACGGAAAACTTATTTTTGAAGTAGTAGAAACCAATCGGAAAGATGAAGTAGTGGCTAAAGTAATTCAAGGTGGACCTTTGCGATCGAGAAAAGGAGTAAATCTTCCAAACACAAATATCAGCCTTCCCGCTATGACGGAAAAGGATATTGAAGATGCTAAATTTGCAATTGCGCAGGAGGTAGATTGGATGGCTTTATCCTTTGTACGTTCGGGAGAAGATTTAAAAACCCTGCAAGAACTGATCAAGGAACACAGCAGCTATAAAATACCGATTATTGCTAAAATTGAAAAACCGGAAGGGGTGCAAAACATTGATAACATCGTAGCTAACTGTGATGGATTGATGGTTGCACGTGGCGATTTAGGGGTGGAAGTGCCGGCACATAAAGTTCCCTTAATTCAAAAAAAACTGGTATATCGTGCTAAAAAAGCTCGTATCCCTGTGGTTATAGCAACGCAAATGATGGAGTCAATGATTGAAGGATTGACACCGACAAGAGCTGAGGTAAATGACGTGGCAAATTCAGTGATGGATGGTGCAGATGCTGTAATGTTAAGCGGTGAAACTTCTGTAGGAAAACATCCTGTTGCGGTGATTAAAGAAATGGCCCAGATTGTGATGAACGTAGAGGATTCTGAAATGATTCAGGTGCCGGAAGATCCTCCGACCATTATTACTAAAAGATATATCACTAAATCAATCTGTTATCACGCAGCAATGGTAGCTGATGAAATTGATGCTAAAGCAATTTGCACTTTGACCAATAGTGGATATACGCCTTTTCAAATTTCTGCTTGGCGACCCAATAGTAATATATTAGCTTTTAGCTCTAACCGAAGGATTTTGAGCCAACTCAGTATGTTGTGGGGGGTACAAGCGTTTTACTATGGCAAGTTTGTCAGTACTGATGACACGATTAAAAATGTAAATGATATTGCCAAGAAAATTAAATGTGTGGGGAAAGGTGACTATATAATCAACTTGGCGGCTATGCCGATTGAAGATAAAGGGATGGTAAATACTTTGCGAATTTCCCAAGTCGAGTAGTTTATTTAAAAGAAAATCACTTGTTTATCTAATTTATGTTTGATTATCATTAAATTGCTACTTACGCAAATAATCAATAAAAAATAGTTATGGATATCCAAAAACCTTTTAACCTCAATAAATGGATCGAAGAAAATCGAGAAACCCTAAAACCTCCTGTTGGTAATAAGAATTTATATAAAGATGCCGGTGATTATATAGTGATGGTGGTTGCCGGTCCAAACGCCAGAAAAGATTATCATTATAATGAAACTGAAGAATTGTTTTATCAATTAGAAGGAGAAATTGAAGTAAACATTCAGGTTGATGGTGAGAAACAAGTGATGAAACTCGGTCCGGGTGATATGTATTTAAATCCTGCGAAAATCCCACATTCTCCGGTTAGAAAAAAAGATTCGATCGGATTGGTTATCGAACTTAAACGAACAGATACCGATGGAGAAGATGGACTATTATGGTTCTGTGATAATTGTAACCATAAATTACATGAGGTTTATTTTCCATTGGAGGATATAGAAAAAGACTTCTTGCCACATTTTAAAACGTTTTATAGTTCTGAGGAACTGCGAACTTGTGATAATTGTGGAGAAATGATGCCAACTGATCCAAGATTTGTAGGAGATTAAACAAAGAATATAGCTTAACTTTGCAACTGAAAACTAAAATAGATTTATGAAAATTGCGGTGGTTGGCGCTACGGGTTTAGTAGGTCAAATTATTATTGAGATTTTAGAAGAAAGAAGTTTTCCGGTAACAGAATTGATTCCCGTTGCCTCAGAAAGCTCTGTTGGTCAAAAAATTGATTTTAAAGAAGCGGAATATTCAATTGTCAATTTGGAGAAAGCACTACTTCAAAAACCTGATTTTGCATTTTTTTCTGCAGGCGGAGAAATCTCTTTAGAATGGGCGCCTAAATTTGCGGAAACCGGAACAACGGTTATAGATAATTCGTCAGCTTGGAGATTAGATCCAAAAATTAAATTAATTGTACCTGAAGTCAACGGAAAAACCTTGACGCAAAAAGATGAAATTATCGCCAATCCAAATTGTTCCACTATTCAGTTGGTTATGGCTTTAAAGCCTTTGCACAGAAGATATAATGTAAAAAGAGTAATCGTTTCTACATATCAGTCGGTGACAGGTAGTGGCAGAGCGGGAAGTGAACAATTAGAAAACGAAGAGCAACAGATAAAATCCAAAATGACTTATCCTTATAATATTCATCATAATGTAATTCCGCATTGTGATGATTTTGAGGAAAATGGATATACTAAGGAAGAGATGAAACTGACTCGGGAAACCAAA
>DATGSA010000138.1:0-5878 GCA_035303085.1 Flavobacteriaceae bacterium | reverse complement strand
CTTCTATCCGTTATCGAATTTCGGAGTCTGTCAATACTTCGGAGGAAATGGTGGATGGTTGATGGGTTGCGGGATGTAGGTGGTAGGTGGTAGGTGGTAGAAGTTAATTTCACAAGTCATCTGGAAAGAAAAACTTAAATTAAAAAACCAAGTAACTCCCTCCTCCCCTGGGAAGGTTTGTGGATGGGACGAGACAAGCAAGAAACTAATTTAATAGCAGTGGAGAACCTTCTCTTAAACCCCTCTCGGTCTCCTCTAAATGGAAGAAGTAAATGGGTAACTTAAAAAAGAAAAAAGAAATCTTGTCTCCATCCGTTGTGGCGGAGGGTTGGGGGTTCAACGCTTCACAAGTCAGTTTTCTGTTCCTATTCATCTTTTTACCCCTCTCGGTCTCCCCTAAACGGGGAGAAGATTGAATACTGGTTATGAGTTGACGGGTTGGTCGGTTGGCGGGTTGATAAGCTCGAAAACGAAATGGTCAAACCTATTTAGGAACCTCAGAAAACTCGAAATCCAAAATGAGTTAGCGGGTTAGCGAATTGGCGAGATTATTGTTCGAATATTAAAACACGAAACCAACCTAACTAAAAAGTCATGACAAACAGTAATTATATCCTTTACATCTTAATTGCCCTGATTAGTCTGAGTCTTTCACTGGGATGCAAAACAGAGAAGAATAACGGTGGTTCTAATCCTGACCAAGCTATTGAACCGGCTGTTATTACAGATGCCACTTTAACCGACACCGACGATCCGGCTATTTGGATTCACCCCGAAAACAGCGGAAGCAGCTTAATTATCGGTACGGACAAAGACCCTGAAAACGGCGGACTTTACGCGTTTGATTTGAACGGTAAAATTCAACAAACGCACTTGGGATTGAAAACTGCCAATAATGTAGATGTGGCTTACGGATTAAATTTAAATGGTCAAGAAGTTGACATTGCCGTGGCGACAGAAAGATATGAGCATAGATTACGCGTTTTTTCGCTCCCGGATTTAGCACCGATTGACGGAGGTGGTATTCCGGTTTTTGAAGACGAAGAGGACGATGATTACCGACAAGCAATGGGGATCGCCCTATATACTCGACCATCAGATCAAGCCATTTTTGCTATTGTCAGCCGTAAAAAAGGACCGGAAGAGGGATATTTAGAACAATATTTGCTGCAAAGTAATGAGAACGGACAAGTGACCGGTGAACTGGTCAGAACATTTGGGAAATATTCCGGAAAAAAAGAAATAGAAGCCATAGCAGTCGATGACAAATTGGGATATGTGTATTACGCCGATGAACAAGCAGGCATCAGAAAATATTTTGCCAATCCTGAAAAAGGAAATCAAGAACTGGCTTTTTTTGGTCAAGGAGATTTTGAAAAAGATCAAGAAGGCATTGCTATTTATGAGGTGACAGACAATACGGGCTATATTATTGTTTCGGATCAGGAGGCCAATCTTTTTAATGTATATCCACGAGAAGGAACAGAAAATGCTCCTCACAATCATAAAAAAATAAACAGTTTTGAATTATCGACCAACCGGACAGATGGGATTGAAGTTACCGATCAAACTTTACCGGATTTCCCTTATGGAATGTTTGTGGCTATGAGTGATGACAAAACCTTCCACTACTACAATTGGCAGGAACTCGCCGAGCGGTTTGGATTAGAAATTAAGGAAAATGATTAAAGGGAGTTTTCCGAAGTTTTAAAGCAATAGCTAATCTTACAAACAGCTGTTAATCAACGAATAACTCAAAGAGTCAAGGATTTAAGGGTTGAAAGATTCAAGGATTTAAAGTGTTTCGCAGGAGCTAATCTACAAGTGAGAGAATAAACAATGCTCTGCATTACCAAAAGTACTCCGAAGGAGTTCAACTATAGTAAATATATGGCAACTATACCAACTATCATGACCACCAAACTACGCGACTAAAAAACTACCGAACTTGTCAGATTGAAAAAGAATTTTGTCGCGTCTGCCATCAATTCAAACAAAATAGTATTGGGGATTTAAAAGTTCAAGGAGTCAAGGATTCGAGGTCTTTTGTTCTTGTTTTCAAAGAGATTTACTTAAAAAAGCACCTAAACCAATCAAATTAAAACAGAACAAATCGAAATTACTACGCGCTCAATAAGCTAATAAAGCTTCATATCAACCTGTGAACAAACTCGTTATGAAGCTAATAAGATTTGCATAATTTAAAAATACAACCTTTCCTGCTTAAAAACCAACAAGTTGGTTTCTAAACTGTCTTTCCCGGCAAAAAAGGGAAAGAGCTGTTTTGAGTGAGCAACTTTGCACATTTGCAGATTTGCAAATTCGCCTATTCGCGGATTTGAAACTTGAAACCCTATACAGGGAAGCTCAGTTCACAGTTTAAAACTCACCATGCTCAATTCTTAACCAACTTCCCAGTTTTCACTTTTTGACCGTTTCTATTCAAGGAATAAAAATAAATTCCGGAAGAAAGTTCAGAGACATCCACACTTTTTGAGGAAGGGTTTACTTCTTGCTTTAATACAATTCGACCGGAAACATCGTAAATTGCTAATTCCGTGTTTTCAGACAGATTTTCTATATAAAGCTGATTGGCCATTGGGCTGGGATAAAGCTTAACTGCTTCTTGCTCATTCAGGGAAACAGACAAAGGTACATCGCTATAATAAGCTTGATTGCCATCTTCTTTGGTGATGACCAATGCCAATTCCTCTTCCTCTTCAGTTATGTTGATTTCATAATGAGCTCCGGATCCATTATCATCTCCCCAAAATTGCATTTCATATAAATCAGCAAATGCCAGTAATTCCGGATTCGAACTATACATGCAGTTATCATAGGCCAAGCAGGTCCAATGTATCATATCCCCAGAAGTTTTGAATTCGGTTAAACTCAAAAAAAGCACATTATCTCCACACATCGCACAATGACTTACAAAAATTCCACAAAAAATATTTCCATTACTACTTTCATATAATTCCTGCGTTTCTAAAGACGAAATAGGTACTGGTCCAGTTGGAACAAAAGGATACTCTTCGCCTTCCATCACAATTTTGGTCAGGTACCATTCTTTTTCAGCAAAAGCTTCTTGAGGGTTTTCTACTTCCTGCGCCATTAAAGAATCAGGAATATTAAAAAACAAAATAATTCCTGATAAAATGTATAATATAGTTTTCATGATTTTGGTTTTTAGTTTTTAATTAGATTTTTAGTATCTACTATCTGACCATTTACAATCAAAGCCACAGCATAAATTCCTGCCGAAAGATTGTCCACATTTAAATCAAATGCAGATTCTTCCATATCCAATATATAATTATTGGAAATGTTTGGATTTTCAATAGAAGTAATTGCCAAATAAGCACTTTCTCCTTCATTGATTTTATACTCAACCTCAACTTGTCCGGTGGTAGGGTTTGGGGAAAGCGACGTAATGCGATTGGGTTTATAAGTTAACTCTACTTCAGCATAATCTTTATACCCATCTGACAAAGTAACCACCTCTAATTTATATTGTTTACCAATTTCAGCAGAAGTACTGAAGTCTGCTCCTTCATAAATCAGATTTCCTTCATTGTCGTACCAATTATAATTGGCCGGTTCCCCAATAAGCTCTGCATTGAGTATAACTTCTTCCTCCTTATCAATTGTTTTATTTCCGGAGGTAATGGCGGAAAATAAAGGTCGTGGTGATTTATTAATCTGATAAGATTCTCCACCCATTATATTGTTGTTTGCGCTATTTCTCTGAATCGCATGATATAAATAGGTTTCTTTCTCTGTTATTTCCTTGGCCAAAAAATTGAATTGTAATTGAACCAATCCAAACTCACCCGGATCTAATTTAATATTCTCTATCGCTGCATTCTCACCTGTCACTAAAAAAAGTCCGTCTCTTCGATGAACAAGGTCTGTACTTTGTTTTCCTCCTGCTTCCCAAGCGACTATTAAATCCTCATCTAAAGTAACCCAAACTTCAGCTTCATTAAAAATGGCCCTCCCTGTTTCTGCATCATCTGGTTTTAATTGTAAATCAAAATAACCTCTTGTTTTCAAGGGGTTGGGAAAACTAAAACTACCACCAATAGGTTGACCGAGGTTTTCATCATTTAAATTAACTACTGTCAAGTTTTTGGAAGCGATGTTATTGTTATGTTTATCGTTATAATGTATAGAAGAAGTTTCTTGAGTCGTTATCGGATCATCATCTGATTCTATTCTTGCCAACAAACAAAAATGCCAAGGTTGATCGTTTGATTCATAATCATCTGGATTAGGGACATTTGACCAAGGCACTTCCAAAATTGTTTCTTCTCCAGGTTTTATTGAAGGAATATTTACAGTAGCAACAGTATCGCCTTTTAATGCGCCATTAGGGAAATAATTGGCACCCATATAATCTTCTGGCCAACTCATTGAAGAAGCGGCCTTGGTCCAATAAAGTTTAAGTTCATCTTCTTCAGAAGAAGGATCACATCCAACATTTTTAACCCGAACATAGACATAATTTGGTTCGTTAGGATCGTATTCTACATTTTCATATCCCTCTTCTCCATCCGGTTGGTTTCTCACCCAAATATCAGGACTGTTCCAGAATATTTCTGTGGTTTCATTAGGTTCTTCGCCAATGTCTTCCTCATTATCGCGAATCATTAAGTCAATTTTTTTCGGCATAGAATCGATATCAAAACCATACTCATCAAAATACTTGGCCATTTTTACGGCTTTATAAGCGTTAAGACGACCCAATTCTATAGAAAGTTTATCTTCACCTTGACCAAAAAATTCTTGATTATGAGGTATAGTATCTATTCTATCTGCTGAAAATTTAAGAATATCTTTTACTTGAACGGATGTTAAATCTGGATTAACAACCAACATCAATGCTGCTGCTCCAGAAACTATAGGTGCTGCTGCAGATGTTGCTCCACCACCAATATAAGAATTTGTGGAATTTCCGTCCACTGTTGGTCGATACATGTGATATCCGGGAGCGGCTATATCAATATGATTGTTAAGAATATGAGTACGCCAATGCCGATTACCACTTTTATGACCACTCCACCACAAAACATCTTTAACACTTAATGTATCATCTGTAGATACAGTATAATCATAATCCTGATAAGGTTTGATATGACCTACACTGGTTACAGCTATTACGCTTTCCCAATAGGCAGGAAAAGAATACCAATCATTTGGATGATTAGATTCATTTGCCACTTTATTGTGTCCAGCTGCCACCAAAACAATATTATATTTTTCGCTAATACATTTATACATTCTTCTTAGGATATCTCTATGTTCAATCTGGTAAGAAACTGTCTCTGTTGAATCTGTAGCATTTTTATAATACCTATTTCCCCAACTCATATTGATAGCTCGCAACCTATCATTATTGTTATGACTCCAAATTGCCAAATCTCTAATATTTTTATAGCCAGTTCCTGAAGCTACCATTTTGGTATTCCAACCAATACTTGCTGTTCCTTTTCCATTATTGGTATTCCCCGCAATTAAACCTGCCACACCAGTGCCATGATAATGACCGCCACTTACATTATAGAAAATGGTGTCAAATTTTCCTAACAACTCTTCATGATTAGGCATAACTTTTGAATCTGAAACTCCTACCAAAACATTGGGATCGCCATGTTCAAATTCTGCTGTTATTTCCCAAGCACAGGGTGCTTTAATCAAATCTAAATAAGAGTTTCGGACAGTATCTTGGACATTGTTATACGGGTCTGGTATAGAGTCATTGACTAAGTTCATATTTGGAGTATAATAATCATTAGGTAATTCTCCGGAAGCTAATTCATATTCAGGAATAAATTCTACTCTTTTAATTAAAGGACTTGCTGTTAATCTCATTTTA
>DATGSA010000137.1:0-4947 GCA_035303085.1 Flavobacteriaceae bacterium | reverse complement strand
GAGCAGAGCAAACCTCCCACTTCAAAACAGCAGGAACCTTACCTGCTTGACAATCAAACAAGTTTGATTATCAAGCTGTCCTTTCCTTGAAAAGGAAAGGAGCTTTTGTTTGCTTTTTTATAGAAGCTTAATAATAAAATATAAAATTTCCCTTTAAAAACTGAAGTTCTTTTGGTTAGGTTCCCATCCCCAGCCTTTCCCTTTCGATATAGCTCAATGCAGCGCCGGAAGGGAAGGGAGTTTGATTTTTGGTTGAATTTAGAATTGTTATAAAAGAAAAATTTACTGGGTATTCAAGACGGTTTTTGTGGATTTACGGTGAAAAAGGAGTTTTTTAATAAAAAACAACCTTGAGAAAACATGAATTTAGGTGCTGAATTATTGTGAGGTGAATTTTTAAAGCAAAATTTATTTTTATTCCACCAGAAAACCTTATTACATTAATAACCAAGACAATACCGACATCCGAAAACCTTATTAGCTTATTTTTCAATCCTGCTTTCTTTTGCTCACATTTAAAAAAATAGAAACATCATTGGGTTCGTTATGGCAAATAAAACCATAATTAAGTCAGATTATGAACATCACAATCCTCAGATTACGATATCAAAAAATAGAGTGTTTTTTACCCAACCTCTTTCCCATTTAAATTGGGAAGTCCGCGCAAAGACTTATATTTGCAACAAATCAAAATATACAATGAAAAGCACTGCACTTACTTCTACTCACAAAGCTCTTGGAGCAAAAATGGCTGAATTCGCCGGATATGAAATGCCGATATCTTATGAAGGCGTAAAAGCTGAACACCTAACCGTTCGCGAAAAAATTGGCATATTCGATGTGTCCCATATGGGAATATTTATTATTTCCGGACCAAATGCGTTAAACTTAATGCAAAAAGTATGGGCGAATGATATTTCTAAATTAAAAGTAGGTCGCGCTCAATATTCTTATTTACCCAATGAACAAGGGGGAATTGTCGATGATTTAATCGCTTATCGTTTGGAAGAAGAAAAATATATGTTAGTTCCCAACGCATCTAATATCGAAAAAGATTGGAACTGGATTTCCAAACACAACGATGTAAATGCGGAAATGGAAAATCTATCTGATGAAATCGGAATTTTTGCTGTTCAAGGACCCAAAGCTATAGAAGCGATGCAAAAAGTCACCGATGTCGATCTTTCAGCAATCAGAAATTTTCAGTTTAAAATTGGTGAATTTGCCGATGTTGAAGATGTGATTATTTCAGGAACGGGATATACCGGCAGTGGCGGAATTGAAGTTTATTTTAAAAAGGAAGATTCTGAAAAAATCTGGAAAAAAGTTTTAGAAGCCGGAGATGAATTTGGCATCCAACCTGTTGGACTTGCCGCGCGAGATACCTTGCGTTTAGAAATGGGATTGTGTTTATACGGAAACGATATCGATGATACCACTTCTCCGTTTGAGGCAAATTTAGGCTGGACTACAAAATTCACTAAAGATTTTGTCAATTCAGAAAACCTTAAAAAGCAAAAAGAAGAAGGTGTCGATCGTAAATTAGTTGGATTTGAATTAACCGAAAGAGGAATTCCAAGAAAGGGTTATGCGATAGTTGATGCTGATGGAAATAATATTGGAGAAGTCACTTCCGGAACAAGATCACCATCGACCGGAAAATCAATAGGCTTGGGATATATTAAAAAACCACACCACCAAATAGGGTCGGAAGTTTTCATTAAAATCAGAAAAAAAGCAATTCCGGCAAAAGTGGTAAAAACACCATTTTTATAAAGGTTTGAGCTTTATAAATATAAAAATCAAGAAGTGTGTTTATCGTGCTTCTTGATTTTTTTTATTATAATAAACTAAGAGTTAATCGTTATAAGGCTAACAAGTAATGAGAGTTTTAAAAGTTTTCATAAAGTTGTTTATCGTTCTCTTTTAGACTTGAATTTTGTTTAGTTTGTTATTTAAACATTTGTATTATCAATAATTCCAATAAAATATTAATATTAGGCGGTAGCGGATTTATAGGGCATGGACTGTATAAGGAACTTCATCCTTTTTATAATGTTCATGCCACCTATCGCACTCCAAATCGTGAATTTGATGAAAATCAAAAATTTCACCAGTGGGATGCTGAAACCGAAAGCTTGGAGTTTTTATTAAAAAACCTCAGGCCTCATATTATTATATCTGCATTGCGCGGCGAATTTAACGCTCAAATTCACGCACATGTAGAAGCGATTTCCTATATATTAAACAACAACAGTAAATTGCTTTTCCTCTCTTCGGCCAATGTTTTTGATGCCTTCACCAATTTCCCATCTTATGAATACGATAAAACTTTTTCTTACAGTGTTTTTGGAAGATTCAAAATAAATATTGAAAACAAATTGCTGAGATTGCCCAATGAAAAATATAATATCCTGAGATTACCGATGGTTTTCGGCGCAAGCTCCCCTCGAATTGAATCGCTAAAAACCTTTTATAAAGTAAATGACCCGATTGAAGTTTTTCCGAATGTAATTGTCAATGCTACTACGCTTTCAAAATTGACACAGCAAATTCATTATATTATCAATAGGAATAAGCTGGGGGTTTTCCATTTGGGCAGTACGGATTTAATTCATTACAGCGATTTGATTTTGGATATCTGCGAGAAATTAGAATTGTATAATCCCAGAATAACCAGAGTTTATGAATCTAATGACGATCGATATTTGGCGATTTTACCAAAATCAAATATACTTCCCAAACACTTGGAAATTCAAACGCAAGAGGTTATTGACGATTCGGTTATTTCACTGCATTAACCTTGATCTTTCCTAAATCTCGGAAATTAAATAAGCCGAAGTACTCTTTAGAAAAATTTAATCTTTCCCAAAACTGATAACTGCTATCTGACAAAAGATTATATGTAAATTTGCAGATTGGGAAAAACAATTCCTGTCTTTTAAAGCGTTTTTTTATTCGATCAAAATTGAAACAATCAAGTTTTTTACAAACCAACAAAACCCTTAAGCTGGCTTATCCGGTAATTCTCGGCCAGTTGGCTCAAATGATTTTGGGCGTGATAGATATGGCCATGGTCGGTTCGGTCGGCTATAAAGAATTGGCAGCTGCCGCTTTGGTAAACAACGTGATAAATATTCCTTTTGTATTGGGAATTGGCGTGACCATTTCTGTTTCTCAATTGGTCAGTATGGCCAGTGGACAAAGAGATAAAGCCTTGGTCAGTCATTATTTATTTAACGGATTTATACTTGCAGGGGTTACCGCTATAATAATTGCCTTGGGATTGGCTTTTGGTAAAAACATCTTATTTCATTTAAGGCAAGATCCTGAAGTGGCCACACTGGCTGTACCGTATCTTCAATTAATGAGTTGGTCCATTATTCCAATGCTCTTGTTTATGTCGCTTAAACAGTTTACAGATGGATTGGAATTTACCAAAACAGCTATGATTATTTCCTTAACTGCCATTCCCATAAATTTCTTTTTAAATTATATAATGATTTTTGGTTATTTAGGATTTCCAAGATTAGAACTGGTAGGCGCTGGAATTGGAACTTTAATCACCAGGATCTTTATTTTTATAGCTTTGGCCATGGTTGTTTTAAGACACAAACTCTTCCGAAGATATATTATTATCGGGAAAAGGCAGTGGTATTTAAATCGAAAAACTTGGAGGGATCTGTTGTATATTGGAATTCCCAGCAGCTTACAAGTTGGCATGGAATCCGGTGCTTTTGCGGTTTCAGCGATTTTAATCGGAACCATAGGCGCTCGCGAGCAAGCAGCTCATCAAATTGCAATATCTGTTGTAGCCTTGACTTTCATGGTTTCCATGGGGCTTTCACAAGCGGGTTCTATCCGAGTTAGTAATTCATTCGGCCGAAAAGATCTCCCGCTGTTAAGACTAATCGGCAAAACAACTTTCATAACTGCTGTTATTTATGGAACTATTTGTGCGATTTCATTAATCCTATTGCGTAATTTTATTCCTCTGCTGTTTACTCAGGATACGGCAGTTATTGAAATTGCAGTTACGCTACTACTCTTCGCGGCGATATTTCAAATTTCAGACAGTACACAAGCGGTCAGTTCCGGTTTGCTGCGCGGCATAAAAGATGTACGTATTCCTACACTTTATATCGCAATTGCCTACTGGGTGGTCGGAATTCCCGTCGGCAGTTTACTGACATTCTATTTCCAAATGGGCGCGATTGGAATTTGGATAGGATTTATTGTCGGATTAACCACTTCTGCTATTTTGCTCAGTCTACGGTTTAAAAACATCACTAAATCTGATAAAATTCTGCACAGTTTTAATCAGCGAAAATAGGGTAAAAAGTAAGTTCATTAGTCGTAAATAATAGTGTTTTTTTCAGTATCTTTACTACTGAAATTTAGTACTCATTTTAAAAATAATTATTTATGGGAAAAGAAATTGTCCTTATTAAAAACGAAGAGAAGATGTCAAGACAAGAAGCAGTAAAATTTCTTCGTACTATTGCCGATAAACTTGATGAGGGTAAAATAACGCTCAGTCAAGGTAATAAAGAAGTTGAGTTAAATATTCCCGAACGGGTTGAAGTGGAAATAAAAGCCGAAAAGGAAATAAAAAAGAGAAAGACCACAAAGAAATTGGAAGTTGAAGTAGAATGGTTAGTGGGAGGAAGTGATGGAGAATCGGGAAGTCTGGAAATTAAATAGAACAAATTTCGCTTTTATTAAGAAAAATTAAAACATCTCTTGTTCGCACAAAAATTGTATTATTTTAAGGAAGCAGCTGTTTCAAATTTTTGAAATAGCTGCTTTGTTTGCTATGCATGTTCATTACCTATAGGGTTAAAGTCCCGAACGGGCTTATTTTGACGAGAACCGTTAGTTGAGGGCAAGGGTGTCTATCGTGAGGTAGAATCTGAAAGAAGCCTAAAACAAAAGTTAGTATCAACG
>DATGSA010000136.1:0-5810 GCA_035303085.1 Flavobacteriaceae bacterium | reverse complement strand
TTTTTCGCATATCCGGTTTTTAAACGA
This sequence comes from Flavobacteriaceae bacterium, assembly GCA_035303085.1. Taxonomy (GTDB): domain Bacteria; phylum Bacteroidota; class Bacteroidia; order Flavobacteriales; family Flavobacteriaceae; genus JAJYSO01. The sequence continues at coordinate 5,783 of DATGSA010000136.1, read as the reverse complement.
AATCTGTGATAGCGTTCAAATATCTGATGATCTGTATAACAAACTTGTTTTCCTACTTCATCAATAAATCCTTGATGCATCGGCAAAACAGTGGTTTTATATTGCAACTGACCTTCTTCCGTACTTTCTTGGGCATCAAAAATATCGTGAAACCGTTGAGCTTGTTGTTTACTGGCGCAGAAAATAGTATTGGTATAACCTTCCGCTTGATGAGCTAACAAATCATCTGTAAGTAAATCAAACTTTTTATTGAAAGAAGGTTGAGGTTTGGTGTGAAATTTTATTTGCTTGGAATTATTTTCTGGTTGTAAATATGCTTTACTGCTTAATTCAACCAAGGTATGTGCTTCAAATCCTTGTTTTATCGCATTGACATCACTAAATAACTCTTTAGGCTCTTGGCGAGTAATTTCTTTAGATAAAGTGACAAAAGCTTCTTCTGCTTTTTCAAATAAATCCTCGATTTGTGCGGCACACATATCGAAGTTCTTCAAAAATACCACTGTTTTAGGAGAAATATACTTTAGGAAACTTTCCCGAACCTCATCGAGTTTTTTGTTTTCCACATTAGGCATAATTCTCGCCTCCTTCACTTGGTCAGTAGATAACTGGGTTTCTATATCGAAATTTCTAATACTGTCGACTTCATCGCCAAAAAACTCTATCCTGAAAGGCTCCTCGTGACTGAAAGAAAATACATCTATAATTCCTCCTCTTACGGAAAACTCTCCGGGTTCAACTACAAACTCTACCCGTTTAAACTCATATTCAAACAGCACTTCATTGATAAAATCAGGAGATAATTCCTCTCCTAATTTAATTTTAAAAGTGTTTTTGTTGAGTTCTTTTCGGGTGACAACTTTTTCGAATAAAGCATCGGGATAAGTAACTATAATCACAGGTTTTCTACGAGAATTGATACGGTTTAAGACCTCAGCGCGCAACAAAACATTGGCATTATCGGTTTCTTCAATCTGATAAGGTCTGCGATAGCTTCCCGGATAAAACAAAACGTCTTCTTCACCGATAAGCTGTTCCAAATCATTGAGATAATAAGCCGCTTCCTCTTTATCGTTAAAAACAAGAAGAAAAGGTTTTTCGGCATCTTGGAAGGCATTGGCCACCACAAAAGAAAGGGCAGATCCAACAAGTCCTTGAAGGTGTATTTTATTTTCTGAAAAGGACAAAGCTTCCCTCAATTCCCTTTGTTGGGGGGACTGTCCGAATTTTTGAAGAATGTTAGCTCTACTCATGAATTTGCAAAGATAATTCCTTTATTACTTATGCGCAAGACGGTAAGAAGAGTTTAAGAAATGAAATAACAAATTTAAAGTCATTAATATTGTTAATAAAAGACATCTCTCGATTCTAATTCGGTAATTTTATAATTCAATATAAAACCAAATCTATGCATTATGAAAAATCCTGAAAGAAAGTCGGATAAAGAGAAAAAAGAACAGAAAATTGCTGAGCAGGTGGATGAAAGTTTTCCCGCCAGTGATCCATCTTCTCACCTACAACCGGGAAGTATTGACAAAGAAGAGATTTCAAAAGAAGAAACGAAATCACACCAAAAAAACAAAATGGACAAACAGACAGAACAAATATTTCCATTGAGTAAAGAGACCTCTCCTCACGGGGATCCAAAAAGGAAGAAGACGCGAAAGAATAAAGAAAAATTGTCTGAAAAAACAAATGAACAAGTTGAGGAAAGCTTTCCGGCGAGTGAACCTCCTACACAAGTTCAACCAGGAAATAAATCAAAAGGAGAAGAAGATTTTACGGATTAAATTACCTTATAAAACACCAGACTTCGATAATTATATACATCGCGGTTTCCTTTTTATATCATTCATTACAAATTTGGTTATTTCCAACATTTAATTGAATGGGAATTGCAAATTTGTAATTATCTTAAATCTGTCAGTTGTTCGATTTTATTTTCTAAATTTAACCCGAAGAATCTTTTGTTATGTCTGAAGTAGAAAGCATTTTAAATAAAAAAAATATCCGTCCGACGGCGATGCGCATTTTAGTATATCGAATATTATCTACTGCAGAAGCTGCCTTGAGTTTAACCGATTTAGAAAACGATTTTGAAGCTGCCGATCGGACTACTTTATACCGAACGATGAAAACTTTTGAAAACCAAGGAATAGTTCACGCCATAGAAGACGGAACCGGCATAACAAAATATGCACTTTGTGAACCTTTTTGTGCAAGCGGCGATCACAAGGATTTGCACTTACATTTCCATTGTACGATATGTGAAGAAACAACTTGTTTGACAGATTATTCTATTCCAAAAATTCGTTTACCTAAAAACTATATCGCTCAGGATATGAATCTAATTGTTAGAGGAATATGCGACAATTGCTGTTCTTCCAATTGACAATGCACTTCCATTGCATCACTTAATCGCTTAGTTTTGTATAAAATAATTTAGCGATATAATTGAGATGAGTAAGCATCAATCAACTTGTTGTAAACCTACTGAAAAGAAAATCTTCAACATTAAAAAAAACTTGGCTTTTGCCATTCTTTCCGGTGTTTTTTTATTGTCGGCCTTTCTAATAGAAAGACTTAGCCAAACTACCTTTATCGTTTACTTCTCTATTTACGCAATCAGTTATTTTTTCGGTGCATATTATACCGTTATTAATTCTTGGGAAACTTTAAAAGAAAAGCGTTTTGATATAGATTTCCTGATGTTGGTTGCAGCGATAGGCGCAGCCAGTTTAGAGAAATTTGCAGAAGGCGGATTGTTGTTATTCCTCTTCAGCCTCGGGCATGCATTGGAAAGTTATGCGATGGATAAAGCCTCTCAATCTATTTCAGCCTTATCTGAGTTAACCCCAAAAACTGCTCTGCTTAAAAAAAATGGAGAAACCAAAGAAGTACCTATTGAAGATTTACAAATAGGAGATATTATTGTTGCCAAACCCCACAATAAAATTGCCGCAGACGGGGTGGTCATTCAGGGAGAATCCGCAGTAGATCAATCTCCGATTACCGGGGAGAGTATTCCGGTAGATAAAAGTCCCATCGATGAGCAATCTTCAGAGGAGTTTGACAACGTCCACACCCGACATAAAGTTTTTGCCGGATCTATCAATGGTAGTGAACCTTTAGAATTGCGGGTTTTAAAGCTGGCAGAAGACAGCACTTTATCTAAATTAGTGACTTTAGTACAAAGTGCAGAAACGCAGAGAGCGCCGGCTCAGGTATTTGCTGATAAATTCTCTTCAATCTTTGTTCCTGCTGTGCTATTTTTAGTCGGGTTGTTATTTTTCGCTTTTTTGGTGATTGATGAAACTTTTAAAGAAAGTTTTTATCGCGCGATGGCGGTGTTGGTAGCTGCCTCTCCTTGTGCTTTGGCTATTTCTACTCCCAGTGCGGTTTTAGCGGGAATTGCTCGCGCAGCCAAAGGTGGAGTTCTTATTAAAGGAGGACTTCCACTGCAAGAAATGGCTAAAATAAATGCGATTGCTTTTGATAAAACGGGAACGTTGACCACAGGCATTCCGAAACTAACCCATGTAATTCCTTATGCCGAACACACTGAAGATGAATTGCTCCAAAAAGCTGTGGCCGTTGAAAGCCTAATTGACCATCCCTTAGCAAAAGCAATCGTTAACGATGGAAAAAAGAAATTGGAAGGCCAAGGAATACCAGAAGCGATGAATTTAGAATCTCTAAATGCTCGTGGAGTACGTGCCAGTATTGATCAAAAAACAATTTATATTGGAAATCGCGGACTTATGCGAGAGGTTACCGAAACAAGTATTCCAAAAGATTTAGAAGATCGATTAGTCGAATTGGAAAATCAAGGCCATACAGCGATGATCGTTTTGGAAGAAAAAAATTATATCGGAATAGTAGCTGTTCAAGATACCGCTCGAGAAGAAGCTGCTCAAAGCATAGCCAATTTAAAGTCAAAAGCAGACATGAAAGAAATACTTATGCTAACCGGTGACAATCAGCGTGTGGCGGATACGATTGCGGAAGAAGTAGGAATTAAAGACGCTTTTGGCGATTTATTACCCGAAGATAAAGTAACAGCGATTGAAAAAAAGAAAAAGAATTACCAAATCGCCATGATTGGAGATGGTATCAATGATGCGCCGGCTATGGCCAGCAGTAATCTTGGAGTTTCTATGGGAGCTGCGGGAAGTGATGTCGCATTAGAAACTGCCGAAGTAGCACTTTTAGGAGACTCAATTAGAAATCTTCCTTTTGCTTTTTTAATGGCCAAACAATCAGCTCGGGTCATCAAACAAAATCTTTTTATCAGTATTGGCGTGATGGCTATCCTTGTCCCGTTGACTATCTTGGGATTATCGATTGGTCCGGCGGTGATTATTCACGAGGGATCTACCTTGCTTGTGGTGGCCAATGCCCTGCGATTGTTGGGGTATAAATCAAAAGTATAGTTTTTCAAACAAAAATAAAAACACATACTTTTCGACAATTTACTTCAATTGATTAAAGAAAAAACATTATTGACTTTAGTGCACCCCAACTATTGCATACAATTTAAAAAAAGGTTAATCTGTTTATATCTTTGAATTTAATCTTGTATTATTGTGCATTATTATTTCGAGTTCAATTTGAACGATTCAGTTTTTAGCTCGAAATCAATAACTGAGATTGCACAAAGTAATTGTCGAATAATTTAAACCCATTCACCAGAAACATTCCTCCGAAATGCGAAAATTAGTTTTACTATTATTTTCTTCTTGGATGATTTTTGCAGGTTCCTGTAGTATAAAAGATTTAGCACTACACGGAATGGACAGAACAGATGTTGAATCATCTGTACTTCCGGTGAATAAAGCTACCGCTGTTTCGGCAGAGGCTTCAACGTTAAGTCAAATTTGCGCTGAAAACTTAATAGAATTTTCTTCTGCACTTTTAATAACGCCAATACAACATATTGCAGTCCTCCCCGATTTCACTATAAAGTCGGCAATTCTTCTACTTGTATTGCTGGTATTTTTATACCGAAATAAATCTTTCAATAGACCAACACCTGTACTTCACAAGTACAATTCGCGCTTATATCTGCATTTAAAGCGCATCCAGATCTACGCTTAATCACCTTACTTCTTTTTGTTTAAACACCTCAGCGTGAACATCTTCACCCTGAGACACTATTCATATTACACCTAATTAAAATATTTTTTAAATGAAGCAAGGACTCTTGTCTGTGTTGCTCATTTTCGGAATTGGCTTATCTGTTTCTGCTCAAATTTCTGAAAACACTTCACTGACAAATTTATACAAAAATGCCGCTTCCTACCCCGGATTAAAAGCAAAAACCGCCGGTATTGAAGCAGCAAAGTTCAATCAGACAATCACTAAAAGAAAAATCCTACCCGGGATTCAATTTCAGGCACAAAACACCTATGGCAGTTATGAAGGTACAGCCGGAGCGTTTTTTCCGGTTGGTGGAATCTTTAATGTTAGTGGTGATGGCCCTTCAAGTGAAACCGCTGTCAATACTTTTATTTCGGCAACAGCACAATGGGATTTCATCCAATTTGGAAAACACAGAGATGAAGTTAAACTTGCTGAAATTGATAAAGACAAAGCGGAAACCGATTTTGAATTAGCTGATATCGATCTTAAAAAGGAGATAACAGCTGTTTATTTATCTTGGCAATATGCCAATTATATGCAGGATTGGGCAAAGCGAGAAGTGGAAAGAGACAGCATTATTTTGAAGCTTGCTCAAACCAGAGTAAACTCAGGACTAGCTTCTGCTGCTGATTCTTTACTTG
>DATGSA010000135.1:0-7865 GCA_035303085.1 Flavobacteriaceae bacterium | reverse complement strand
AATCCGCATAGTGGTGATAAAGGAGTGATAGGGAAAGAGGATGAGCAAGTACTTAAACCGACTATTAGAGCGTTAAATGACCAAGGCGTATTAGTATATGGTCCTTATGCAGCTGATAGTTTTTTCGGTACAAAAAACTATGAGAATTTTGATGCTATATTAGCGGCATATCACGACCAAGGGCTCATTCCTTTTAAGACACTTTCTTTTGGTCATGGAGTAAACTTTACTGCGGGACTCACCGAAATCCGCACTTCCCCGGATCACGGAACAGCTTATGAAATTGCCGGAAAAGGAAAAGCAGATTTTGAATCTTTCAGAAAAGCAGTTTATTTGGGAATTGATGTATTCAGAGCAAGAAAGGAGTACAAAGAATTAACTGCCAATCCCTTGCCGATATCCAAATCAAAAGGAAGAAAAAAGTATAGATAGAAGAAAATTTAGTAAATTTGTAAACTTCGATGGGTAGGACGAAAATATTTTATATATTTGCGCCCTTGAAAGAAAATGTGGTGATGAAGAATTTTGATGAATATGAAATTCAGTTTGCCGGATTAAAAGAAGGGCAGCATGAATTTTATTACGATATAGACAAAGATTTCTTAGCACTTTTTGACTATGAAGAGTTTGGTGAAGTTGATGTAGATGCACACGTTTTATTGAACAAAAAACCCAATGAAGAAATGGAATTGGCAATCGGGGTTGAGGGTTCAGTGAATGTAGTATGTGGCGTGAGTCTTGTACCTTATGATCAACCAATTGAATTGGTTATAGAATTAAAGGTGAAGTTTGGTGAAGAGTATAATGATGATCACGATGATGAATGGTTAGTTCTGCCTCACGGGGCACATTATTTAGAAATTCAGCAGTACATTTATGAAGCAGTTGTTTTGGCTGTCCCTTATAAAAAAGTGCATCCAAAAGTTGTAGACGGAACAATGGAGTCCGAAATTTTAGATAAATTAGACGAATTGTCTCCGGAAAATAATAAAGAGAAAGAGAAAAAAACAGATCCCCGCTGGGATAAATTGAAAGACTTATTATAAACGATAAATAAACTGAGTTATGGCAAATCCTAAAGGTAGAACGTCAAAAACAAGAAGAAATAAAAGACGTACACATAAAAAAGCAACTACTCCGCAGTTGTCGACAGATCCAACAACGGGAGAAGTTCACTTAAGACACCGAGCACACTGGAGTGAAGGTAAACTTTATTACAGAGGTCGTGTGTTAATCGATGATACTACAGAAGATGAAGAAGCTTAAAAAAGCTTTCCCGAGAACCTAAACCTTCACGAGCGTGAGGGTTTTTATTTTTAAACTGAACTTTGATACTATAAATTAAATGCTGTTTTTATAAAAAATCAGCGGAGGTTTTTAGATAAAATCAAGAGTAATTGAGAAATTTGGTAGATATAAAAAATAGAAATCTTATTTTTGTATCTATGATGTTGTACGAAAAACAATTATAAAAGGACAAATTAATACCTTAAAACTAAAAAATTTGAAAGGCTGCTCGAAAACTCAAATAGACTGAAAACTATTTATAGGAACGGAAATTAGAGGTATATTTACCTTTTCAAAAGATTGAACCTTTTCCTTAAACTGATTGTTTTCGGGATAAGACATATAAATAAGAGAAATTTAATTAATATTATATCAGTATGGAATTAGAGAAAATTCAGGATTTAATAAAATTTGTGGCTGAATCAGGTGCGAATGAGGTTAAATTGGAGATGGAAGATTTTAAAATTACGATTAGAAAAGGAGCCGGCAAATCAAAAGAAGTAGTGGTAACGCAGCAGCAGGCTCCTTCAGCAGTTGCTCAACCGCAAATGCAAAGTCCTGCTCTTCAACAGCAATCTGCTCCCGCTTCTCAAGAAGAAGAGCAAGCAGAAGAAGAGAGCAATTTAGTTACGATGAAATCACCCATCATCGGGACTTTTTATCGCAAACCTTCTCCGGATAAACCTTCGTTTGTCGAAGTTGGAGATACCGTTAAAGAAGGGGATGTTTTGTGTGTGATAGAAGCGATGAAGCTTTTTAACGAGATAGAAAGTGAAGTAAGTGGTAAAATCGTAAAGGTTTTGGTAGATGATGCTTCTCCTGTGGAGTTTGATCAACCTTTGTTTTTAATCGAACCGGTCTAAATATAATACCAACTTTCGTCTTTACCTTTAATCAGAAGTAACTGCTTATGTTTGAAAAAATATTAATTGCCAATCGGGGAGAAATAGCTCTTCGCGTAATTCGTACTTGTAAAGAGATGGGAATTAAAACCGTAGCTGTCTATTCTACTGCAGATCGAGATAGCTTACATGTGCGTTTCGCCGATGAAGCTGTTTGCATTGGACCGGCACAGAGTAATGAATCCTATCTTAAAATTCCTAATATTATTGCAGCTGCTGAAATTACCAACGCGGATGCTATTCATCCGGGTTATGGATTTTTAGCAGAAAACGCAAAGTTTTCTAAGATTTGTGAAGAACACAACATTAAATTTATCGGTGCTTCGGCTGAAATGATAAATAAAATGGGCGATAAAGCTTCAGCAAGAGCCACCATGATAGAGGCCGGAGTTCCCACCATTCCGGGTTCTAAAGGGATTATTGAAACTTACGAAGAATGCTTGGAGATTGCTGAGGAAATGGGATATCCTGTTTTATTAAAAGCTTCTGCCGGAGGTGGGGGTAAAGGAATGCGAGCTGTATATAAAAAAGAAGAACTAAAACACGCTTGGGAATCAGCAAAAACTGAATCTGCGGCTGCTTTTGGGAATGATGACATGTACATGGAAAAGCTCATAGAAAACGGTCGTCATATAGAAATTCAAATTGTCGGAGATAGTACAGGAAAAGCTTGTCATCTCTCTGAAAGAGATTGTTCTATTCAAAGACGTCATCAAAAATTAGTAGAAGAAACTCCCTCTCCATTTATGACAGATGAGCTTCGAGAAAAAATGGGAGAAGCAGCTATTAGAGCGGCTGAAAGCATCAAATATGAAGGCGCGGGAACAGTTGAGTTTTTAGTTGACAAAGACCGAAATTTCTACTTTATGGAAATGAATACTCGAATCCAGGTAGAACATCCAATTACTGAGCAGGTTATTGAATATGATTTAGTAAGAGAACAAATTAAAGTGGCAGCAGGAGTACCTATTTCAGGAAAAAATTATTACCCCCAAATGCATGCCATTGAGTGTAGAATCAATGCGGAAGACCCTTACAATAACTTTCGCCCGTCTCCCGGAGTGATAACAACTTTACATACTCCCGGAGCACATGGAGTTAGAATAGACTCCCATGTTTATGCAGGTTATGTTATTCCTCCGTTTTATGACTCGATGATTGCTAAAATTATTACAACTGCCCAGACAAGGGAAGAAGCTTTAAATAAAATGAAGCGAGCTTTAGATGAGTTTGTGGTCGAAGGAATCGAAACAACCATTCCGTATCATCGTCAACTGATGGACGATCCGAGATTTGTGGAAGGGAACTATACCATTAATTTTATGGAGAACTTTAAAATGGATGAAAAATACAAAAGATAATTATTAGGTAAGCTTATTTTGAAATCAATATTAAGAACAGGCCTCGTATAAAATGACGAGGTCTTCTGTTTTTAATTAATATTTGCTTGTTAAATGTATAGAAAATCTGAATTGCTCAACCGATGGTTTGTAATCTTAAGTTTGTTGTTAGCGATAAAATCCGGAGCAGTAAAAGCGCAAACCCAATATCAAATACCAAAACATGAGGTGAATTTGAATTTAGCCAACACCCTAATTATAGCTTCCGTTGAGGTTGGGTATAAATATTTTATAGATTATGATCAATCTTTAGGAGTGAGGCTATTAATCAACGAGCGAAGGAATTTTCGCCATAAAAAATCCGAAGACAAGTACAATACGCAAGCTGTCAGATTGGATTATAGCTATTATTTCGGAAGGGATAATCCCGGATCGGGATTCTACATTCAACCAATGATAAAATATAGGTTTGGTGACTTTAAAGAAACAAAAACTTTAGACTGGGGACAGAAAGTCAAAAGAAAAACCGACATGAATTCTTTTATAGCCGCAATAGGAGTCGGTTATGAATGGAATATAAGTAATAGTTTCGTATTCGGACCCTTTGTCAATATTGGAAGAAATTTTAGTAAAGAAGTGAAAAATCGTTTTTCAATGTTTGAATTCAATGCCGGTTTTGATATTGGCTATAGATTTTAAAATTATTGTTATTTTGTAACATTATCTTCTCTACCAACGTCTAACAGCAGGAACAAACTCTCTGCTGTTTTGCTGGATACTGTTTTAATCTTGCTATTTATCTCAATGGTAAACGAATTGTCAAACTCTTCTTTACCCACTACCTCAATAATATCGTGTAACGAAATTTGTTGATTATCTAAGAAGTTTAAAAACTCTTTGGAGTCTTCTACACCGATCAAAGTCCCTTTGTCACCCGCTTGACATTCAGAAAGTCTGACTTTATTGATTACCGGAAAATCTCCTTTTTTATTAGGAATTAAATCGCCGTGTGGATCCACTTTAGGGAAATTGAGAAATTTATCTAAGCGATCGGTAAGTTTTTCCGATTTGATGTGTTCCAGCTGTTCTGCGATTTCATGTACCTCATCCCAAGAGAAACTCAATTTTTCCACCAAAAAGGTCTCCCATAATCTGTGTTTGCGAATCACTTGTATAGCGTGTATTTCACCATTTTCAGTGAGCCGGACACCTTGATAGGGAATGTAATGTAAAAGTTTTTTTTCGGCCAAACGCTTCACCATATCAGTGGCCGAAGAGGCTTTGGTTTGCATCATTTCAGCTAAAGCATTAGTCGGAACACCATCCTCAAAATCTTCTTCTAAATGAAAAATTGCTTTGAGATAATTTTCTTCTGAAAAAGTCATAAACAAAAGATGATTTACACAAATATAGGTTTTTTCTAAATGGATTTAACTGCCATTAAATGACTTCTTGACTTAAAACTTGTCAATCACAATAAATTAATGCTTTGTTTTCTTACTTTTTAATTTGCTTTGGACTTTTATTTTTTATTTCAGCTTCATAAAACTGTATAAAATCATCATTGACAGCCCTGTTGCCACCGGGCGTCGGATAATTTCCGGTAAAATACCAGTCCCCCATATCCCGCGGACAAGCTTGGTGGAGTTTTTCTACGGTTTGATAAATAACTTTTAATTCCGAAGTCAATCTATCGCCGGCTAATATTTCCGCAATTTTATCGGAGATTTGTTGATCGCTAAATGGGGCATAAATCTCTTTGACATAGTTTTTAATTGTGGTTACCTGATCATTTTGCTGGGTTTTGCATTTCTCATATACCTTGTGTAAAATATTATATTGATCCGTATCTTTTAAAAGCTGCAAAGCAGCATGAAAAGCGATTAAATCATTGATTTTAGGCATATTAATACCATAAAAATCAGGATAACGAATTTGTGGAGCAGAAGAAACGACAATTATTTTCTCCGGTTTTAAGCGATCAAGCATCCCTAAGATGCTCTTCCGTAAAGTGTTGCCTCGTACGATACTGTCGTCTATTACAACCAAGTTATCCGTAGGTTTGACAATTCCATAAGTCACATCATATACGTGTGCGAGTAAATCTTCCCGACTGTTGTCTTCTGTAATAAAAGTTCTTAGCTTAACATCTTTTACGGCAATCTTCTCAGTGCGAATTCGATAAGATAAAATTTGGGTGAGTCGCTCTTCGGTCAGCTTTTTACGCTCCTTGAGGATCGCCTCGTTTTTTTGCCGATTCAATTCGTCTTGAGCGCTTTCCAACATACCGATAAATGAAGTTTCAGCTGTGTTGGGAATATATGAAAACACCGAGTTTAAGGTGTCGTAATCGATCGACTTTAAAACATCGGGCATCAGCATTTTGCCGAGATTTTTTCGCTCCTGATAAATTTCCACATCATTTCCTCTCGAGAAATATATCTTTTCAAATGAACATGCCTTACGCGGTTGAGGAGGTAGTATTTGAACGGTTTTTGAGGTTCTATTTTTCTTGATGATTAAAGCATGACCCGGTTCGAGTTCTTTGATCTCATCAAAACCGACATTAAAAGTGGTTTGTAGTGCCGGACGTTCTGAAGTGGCCGCAACAATTTCATCATCTTTATAATAATAAACCGGACGAATCCCCCATGGATCGCGAATAACAAAAGAGTCGCCGTGGCCAAACATCCCGGCAATAGCGTAGCCTCCATCCCAATCTTTAGAAGAATTACGCAAAATTTCATCGATTTTTAATCGCTCGGCAATATAGGTAGAAGCTTGTTTTTTGTTTATACCTTCTTTCTTAAGGGTGAGATACATCTGCTCAACTTCAGTATCTAAAAAATGGCCGATCTTTTCAAGAATAGTAACCGTGTCTGATTTTTCTTTAGGATGTTGCCCGAGTTCAACTAAATGCCCAAACAGTTCGGGAACATTTGTTAAATTAAAATTCCCGGCTAAGATTAAATTCCTGTGCATCCAATTATTTTTCCTTAAAAAAGGATGAACAGATTCGATGCTTACACTGTCATGGATGTTATAAAACACATGTCCCAAATACAATTCTCCGATATACGGAGTACGTCTTTTTAATTCAGGAATAGAAATGTTTTTCGGCAAATCTTTAACCACACCATTGATGCGTTCGTTTATGCGAGTAAAAACATCCTGGATAGGTTGTTGTTCCCTGGATCTTGCTCTGCTCATAAATCTTTCGCCGGGATCCATGTCAAATTTTATACTGGCTAATCCTGCCCCGTCTTGTCCTCGGTTATGTTGCTTCTCCATCAAGAGGTACATTTTATTCAATCCGTAAAATGGAGTTCCGTATTTTTCCTTATAATAATCCAAGGGTTTTAATAATCGCAACAGTGCTATTCCGCTCATAATTTCCTTTTAGTTATTTGTTTTATTTAAAACGTTTAAGAATAAAAAACCCTGAAAATTCAGGGCATATTTTTAAACTAACTTCATATTGAACTGTGTAAGTTCTATAAATGATTTTAATCGATTATTGACTTCTGCCGGAGTTAGACTTAAAAGCCGATCCGGTCCAAATTTTTCTACACAAAAAGAAGCTAAGTTAGAAGCATAGACTACGGCGAGCTTCATATTCTCAAAAGAATAATCTCCGGATTGTGCTAAATACCCTGTAAATCCTCCTGCAAAAGTGTCGCCGGCTCCCGTTGGATCAAATACCTCCTCTAAAGGCAGTGCAGGCGCAAAAAACATGCGGTCTTCTTGAAATAATAAAGCTCCGTGTTCTCCTTTTTTAATAACAACAGTTTTGGGACCCATTTTTTGGATAACTTGACTGGCGCGAACCAAGGCATGTTCTCCGGAAAGCTGTCGCGCTTCTTCATCATTAATAGTCACTATATCTACTTTTGAAATTACTCTTAGCAAATCATCCCAATTGTTGTCCATCCAGAAATTCATCGTATCTAAAGCGATTAATTTTGGACTTGTTAATTGTTCAACTACACTTAACTGCACAAGCGGATGTAAATTTCCGAGCATAACTACTTCAGCATTGCGATAAGCTTCAGGAACTTTCGGTTCAAAACTCTCCATAACATTCAGTCTGGTTTCTAAAGTATCTCGACTTATCATATCGTTGTGATATTTTCCTCTCCAGAAAAATGTTTTTCCTTCTTTATCTATTTCAAGCCCTTCGATATTTATTTTTCGCGCGGTAAGAAGATCGATGTATTCTTGTGGAAAATCGTTGCCGACCACTGAAACTATAGCGGAATCCAGATCAAAATAACTTGCCGCAAAACCGATGTAAGTTCCGGCACCTCCCAAAATAGTCCCTGTTTTCCCATATTTA
>DATGSA010000134.1:0-3821 GCA_035303085.1 Flavobacteriaceae bacterium | reverse complement strand
AGCCGCATATGGTTCGGGTCTTGCACCCATTACTTTAAATGCTTTTGGGTTAGCGCTGATATCAGCAGCCACAATTTCTTTAGGTGCAGCAGGATTCATCATTCATGAGCTTTATAATGTGAGTCCTTATTCCATAGATTTACCTTATCGCACAATAAAAGGAGAAAAAATCACTGTAAAAAAAGCTTTCAACCTCTTTTTTGCGCTCAACATTATCGGTATGCTTATCGGGTTTTATTTGGCCAATATGATCGGTTACCCCAGTTTTGCTATCTTGTTTATTCTAACTTCCGCGCTGTTATATGCCAGTGCAAAAGGATTGAAGAAATATGTTTTAATCAGACCGATCATTCTTAGTTTCTTAGGAGGATTGAGTTTTCTTGCCGTAGCATTATTCGACTTATTTCCTGCTATGGATGATACCAATGCAAAAACACTTACAACCTTTTTCTCAGTTATAACAGACTATTCCATCTTCCTCGCCCTGTTAATTTTTGTAAGAGAACAAGTTGTCAACCAAAAAAACAGTGATAAAGATCATAAATACGGATGGAATTCCCTGTCTTTAATGTTGGGGTTTGAACGCACAAAACATGTCATTTTTGCGGTGAGTTTGGCTCCGATTGCAGCAGTGATATTTTACATTTATAAATATCTCTATTTACATCCGATTTCTCTAATCTATGCTCTTGTCTTGGTTTTAGGGCCCCTACTTTTTTTCGCGGTAAAACTTTTAATGGCCCAGACCGAAAAAGATTATAAAACCCTACAATGGATTATGAACGGAGTTATATTCTTCAGCATCCTCTCTATTGGATTGTATCAATTTATTTTAAAATAATGATTTTAGCAGAAAAACTCAAATCTCGGAATCTTATTGTAGCTTCGGGTTCGCCTCGCCGTCAGCAATTCATCAAAGACTTGGGACTTGATTTTGAAGTACGATTAAAGCCAGTACAAGAAACTTATCCCGATACTTTAGAAGCGGTTGAAATTGCGGAGCACTTGGCAAAATTAAAAGCAGCAGTTTTTTTAGATGAACTCAGGCCAAAAGATATTCTTATCACCGGAGACACGGTGGTTTATCATGAAAATAAAGTCTTGGATAAACCCAAAACCGAAAAAGAAGCCTTTGCTATGCTTGAAAGTCTATCCGGAAATTCTCACGAGGTAATTTCTTCAACTTGTCTTACCTCAACCCAGAAGTATGTGTTGGTTTATGATGTTACCAAAGTCTATTTTAAAAAATTGAAAGCGGAAGAAATCAATTATTATATCAAAAACTTCAAACCTTTCGACAAAGCCGGCGCTTATGGAATTCAAGAATGGATCGGCAAAATCGGGATTGAAAAAATTGAAGGTTCTTTTTATAATGTAATGGGGATGCCGGTAAATAAAGTTTATCAAGCTTTGAAAGTATTCTAAATCGCAATAGAAAAACTATAGTTATAACCCAACCCAAGTAAACCTTATTACCTTAGTAACAACCGACCTAAACGCCTGATACAAACCTTATTAGCTTATTCTATGCGTTCTGTTTAGTCACATTCACAATTGAATCCACCTCTTGAAGAAATTGCTTGGTCTTAATGAGAGCATTTGATGGCTCAAAACAAAAAGACAGTAATCGTAAAGAAAAACATTACTTTTCATTTAAATCCTTTCCGTCATTTCCGTGAGAATCTCTGTGGGTTTTGCAATTAATACTTCTGACCTCAATTTTAAAATTACTGCAAATAACCAGGAAGAACAGCTTGAAAAAATAAGGCGATAAGGTTTTTCTAAACGGGATATCATTTTGATTATGAAGGCAATAAGGTTTGACGTCAGTGTAATTCAAGTTTTGTTTTTTTAAAATTACTTTATCGTGAAATATGACGCATTTTCAGCGCTTTTGACTTGAACTCGTTTTCGTGAATCAGTGCTGGATATTCTTTAGTTATTGCGTTCTTTCACAACTTAAAAAAACACACCATAATTAAAACTTTAAAAAATTCAATTGAAGAAGTTACATTTATAACCCAACCCAAGTAAACCTTATTACCTTAGTAACAACCGACCTAAACTCCTGATACAAACCTTATTAGCTTATTCTATGCGTTCTGTTTAGTCACATTCACAATTGAATCCACCTCTTGAAGAAATTGCTTAGTCTTAATGAGAACATTTGATGGCTCAAAACAAAAAGACAGTAATCGTAAAGAAAAACATTACTTTTCATTTATCATTTAAATCCTTTCCGTCATTTCCGTGAGAATCTCTGTGGGTTTTGCAATTAATACTTCTAACCTCGATTTTAAAATTACTGCAAATAAACAGGAAGATCAACTTGAAAAAATAAGGCGATAAGGTTTGATATCAGAATGATTTATACTTGTTATGGCAGGAACTCAATCCTTATAAATCCCTTTATTTCTTTTCTTCATTATACACCTTACTTTCTTTAATAATATAATTTATCAGTTCCAAGTCATTTAAGCTTCTCATTTTGGAAACATCCAGCCCTCGATCTTGCATGAAAAAAACAAAATCATTTATGGATTCCTCTTCTATATCTAAATATTTTTTAAAGAATTCATCATTATACAGCTTACGAATCTGCACATCCATAAATTCCGGTTGAACTTTTTTCTGATGGGGTTTTATATTGAAAATAGATTTAATAATATATGCGAAATTGATTCCATTTTTGAGATAACCTTTGTCAATTGCCACATTATCGGGAGAAGTATATCGATCAGCTGAAAACTCATAATCATAGCCATACATCGCATCCATAGCACTTTCAGTGGATAAATCGGGAATTTGGGTTTTTAATTTTTTGACATCTACTCGTACATCTCCCGACAGTCCGGGTTTTACCACAACTTCATCTAAAACATTGGTCGTGGTAACCAAATCTACATTCAACTCTTTTTTCTCAATGACACTTTTGGTAATAATTACAGAAAATTGTTGGTATTGAATACTGCTAAAAACCAGTTCATCCCCTTCGCTTACTTCGATCTTAAATCGGCCGTAATCATCGGTAAAAGCGTAATCTCCACTGGTCATATTAAAGACATTAATTCCAGAGGCTTCATCTTCCAAGGAAACATTTATCTTTCCGGCGATTTCAATACGTTCTTTTTCAGTTTGCGCATGCAATGCGGTCATAGAAATTAATGCAATCACCAAGCATATAATATTTTTCATATTTTTTATTTTGCTCTAAAAATACACAAAAACACAGTTTAAAAAAACCAAAACAGTTTCGTTTTTAGTATAATTGTGGGGATTAGCTTAATTTCGTTTAAAATTTTTCACTATGAATTTAATAATGGCAAGTACGTCAAAGGTTTATGGATATGATTATTTAGCTTACCTAAAAGAACCTTTAAAAGAATTATTCACCAATGCAAAAGAAATTCTCTTTATTCCCTTTGCAAGACCCGGTGGAATGACTCACCAAGAATATACCGACAAAGCAAAAGAAGGATTATCATTTTTAAATAAAAAGGTGGTAGGTCTTCATGAAAAATCCGATAAGAAAAAAGCTGTTCAAGAAGCAGAAGCCATATTTACCGGAGGAGGAAATACTTTTTTACTGGTAAAAAAACTGTATGAATTTGAATTGATCAGAGCACTGAAAACTGCTGTTTTATCCGGTACGCCTTATTTAGGAACCAGCGCAGGCAGCAATATTTGTGGATTAACGATGAGTACTACCAATGATATGCCTATTGTCTATCCACCGAGTTTCAAAACAATGGGATTGATTCCTTTTAATGTAAATGTACATTATTTAGATCCTGAACCAAATTCTAAACATCAAGGAGAAA
>DATGSA010000133.1:0-7547 GCA_035303085.1 Flavobacteriaceae bacterium | reverse complement strand
GAGGATGTTAAAAAGACGATTTCCTAACAGCGCAAGGTAATTTGTTGTAAAAAATTAACCGGATAATCAATTCCTTCTCATTTATACCTTGATAATTATGTGAATTTACAAATCCTTTAATAGACATCCGTCCATTATATTCATATCTTATGTCCTAATAATGAACACTTAAATACTGTAATTATGAGCAAACGAATAGCTATTTTAGCGACAGACGGATTTGAAGAAATTGAATTGACCTCTCCCAAGGAAGCGATGGAGAAGGAGGGTTTTGATGTGGAAATTGTCAGCCTTTCTTCCGATAATATAAAAGCATGGGGAGGAGGTAACTGGTCAAAGGAATATAAAGTTGATCAGGCATTAACCGAAGTCTCCGCCAAAGATTATGATGCTTTGGTTTTGCCGGGAGGAGTGATTAATCCCGATAAATTGCGGATTGAAGAAGATGCTTTGACTTTCGTGCGAGATTTCTTTAAACAAGGAAAGCCGGTAGCTTCAATTTGTCATGGTGCTTGGACGTTGATCAATGCCGATGTGGTGGAAGGACGAACCATGACTTCTTACAAATCGATTAGAAAAGATGTAGAGAATGCCGGTGCCAATTGGGTGGATAAAGAGGTTGTCGTCGATAATGGTTTGGTAACCAGTAGGAATCCGGGAGATTTAGAAGCTTTTAATGCAAAGGTGATTGAAGAAATTAAAGAAGGAAAACACAAGGAACAAAAAGCTTGATCCTTATTTGTTTAATATGATTAAAGCCTCTTATTGGATATATATATATATATATCGATTAAGAGGCTTATTTTTTTAACCAAAGTTACTTTACTCAAAAAAGATGATAGAGAGGTCTTTTTCGATAAAACAATTACTCCGAAAACTTTTCAAAGGTGTATCGGAATCCGTCGGCACCCGGATTATCATCGATGATTAAAGTGTCGGAATCTATAGAGTATTTCCCCGAATTATAACCATCTATAAATAAATAATCTATCTCCTCTTCGGTTTCTATATGATAATCATAAGTGCCGGAATTTAATCCACTGGTGATAGGAGCATCGGTTCCAACTGAATTATCGACCATAAGCATTTGATCTTCTTGATCAAAAGTCCAAATGATTTCCCCGGGTTCGTAGTTGTCGTCAATTCCCGCAAACCCACCGAAAATATTAACCATCGTCCAAGATCCTTCCAAACTTTTCGGATCGTTAATTTGAATAGGATTATCGTCACTACTGCAACTCGTCAGGGTAAGGATTAAACATAAAAATAAGATTGTCGGTTTCATAAGACATTGGTTTTGAGCAAAATTACGAAAAATAAGTATATAATTAAAGATGATTTGTTCTTCATTTGGATGAACCTCAAATTTATTTTGCAGGGAGGTTAGTGTGTGTTTTCTCTTAATAAATATATTGGCGGTTTATGAAAAAATCTGTACAGTTCGCCTTTGTAAAATCATCTTGCCGATGTTTATTATTAGAGCTATTAACATTGTTTTACTTTTTTCAATCAGTTAATCACTCAGAGATATTTTTCAATTTTAGTATTATCAAATTTAGCCGTAAGTTTGTCTCTTTTCTAAATAAGAACGTATTATTATGGACATAGATAAAGTTTTATCTATTTTGAAATGCAAATGCCCTTCTTGTCGAAATGGCAAAATGTTTTCTTCAAGAGGGAATCCTTTACTTCTTAGAATTCCGAAAATGAACCCCAATTGTTCGCAGTGTGATTATAAGTTCGAAATGGAACCCGGATTCTTCTTTGGAGCTATGTATGTAAGTTATGCTATTGCTGTAGCTTTAATGGTTGCATGTTTTATAATTTTCTGGGTTTTAATGGACTTACCTAATTTAACTGTAGTGTTGATAGTTGGCGCATTAGTTTTTTTGACCAGTACTTTGAATTACAAACTATCACGAACCATTTGGGTATATATTTTTCACAGACCAAGATAAGTGAAGAAGGAAGGTATATAAAGTTCATATGATATTTTTAAAACTGACAGTAATTTTAAAAAGAGCTTAGGTGCGTAAAATTCTATAAACCCAAAAGCAGAAAAGCCGCTTAATCTGTCAACCTTGAGGTTTTTTGAAATTTGAAAAAAACAAACCCCTCTTGCAACTCAAATCGTTTAGTCGCGTTTATTACTTGAATTCATAGATTAATCAGCTTTGCTGAAAAAAAACAAGTCGGTATCTTCTTGCCTATTACTCAACTGCTAAAGAGTTTAAAACACTCTTGGCCGCGTGATATCCGCACATCCCATGAACGCCGCCCCCCGGTGGAGTGGAGGCCGAACAGATATAAATATTTGGATTGGAAGTGGCGTAAGGATTAAAAAGATTTACCGGTCTGGAAAACAACTGAAAAATATCTGATGAACCGCCAGTAATGGCACCTCCAAGATAATTAGGATTGTAGGCGTGAAGATCGGTTGTATTCATGGTGTGTTTAGCTAAAATAATGTCTTTGAATCCCGGAGCAAAACGTTCAATTTGATTCTCGATATAGGGCGTCATATCCTTTTGTGAACCGTGTGGCACATGACAATAAGCCCAACCGGTATGTTTCCCGGAAGGCGCTCGAGATTCATCAAATAAACTTTGCTGACCGACCAACACAAAAGGTTTTTTACTGTGCTTGCCTTTCCAAATGGTTTTTTCACTCGCTTTAATCTCATCTATCGAACCTCCTACATGCACGGTAGAAGCTTTTAAACATCGCGGGTCTTTCCAAGGAATTGGTTCGTTTAAGGCGTAATCTATTTTAAACACACCCGGACCATAACGGAATTTGTACAACTTGTTTTTATATGGATTGCTTAAATTTTTCCCGGCAATATTGGCCAATTGTCGGGGATCAGTATCAAAAATATATTTTTTGGCCTCAGGCAATTTAAGAAAATCATCAATTTTAGTCGATACTTTAATTTCGCCTCCGAGACTTTTAAAATAAGAAGACATTGCTATTGCGATATTCTCAGATCCACCCTTAGCGATTGGCCAGTTTTCGATATGCCCGGTGGTGATTAACATCAATCCAATGGCTGTAGAGAAAAACTTGTTAAAAGGCAGGATACTATGGGCTGCACAACCGGCAAAAAGTGCTTTTGCTCTTTCTCCTTTAAAAATATGATTGGCATAATAAGCAGCGGGTTGAAAAGCTTGTAATCCGAATCGTA
The DNA here is from genome assembly GCA_035303085.1 of Flavobacteriaceae bacterium. Taxonomy (GTDB): domain Bacteria; phylum Bacteroidota; class Bacteroidia; order Flavobacteriales; family Flavobacteriaceae; genus JAJYSO01. The sequence goes on along the minus strand of DATGSA010000133.1, from coordinate 4,363 downwards.
GGAATATTCCCGGGTTTTTTGGCCATCCGAGGGGTTTTAAACTGTCGGCTAATAATTCTTCCGCTTTGTCAGCAAATGGGGTCATTGTTTTCTTGTACTTTTTGGAATCCACACCTAAATTTCGAGCAGTTTCATCGATGGATTTATAAAGAAGTACGGCTTTCTCATCATCCAGCGGGTGAGCAGCAGAGGCTTCCGGGAAAATCCATTCCAATCCGTATTCTTCTAACGGCAATTCTTTTAAAAAAGGAGATGCGTACGCCATAGGATGAACAGCCGAACAGACATCGTGATGAAAACCCGGCAAGGTAAGTTCGGCTGTTCTTGTGCCTCCACCAACGCTACTGGCTGCTTCAATAATCAATACGTTTAATCCTTTTTGGGCTAAAGCAATACCGGCACTTAGTCCGTTTGGACCGGATCCTATAATTACACTATCATACATTTTCTTCCATATTGTTAAATATCACTTTATTTGTCCTCTTCCGACCTAAAAACGTCTCAACAATATATCGAATTTGTGTGGTTTTCGGTGATTTAAGAAATAGAAATTTCAATCTAAATTTCAGCATTGGAAGATATGGTGGAATACAGGTTTAAAAAAGTCAAATAGAATTAGGAAAGATCTGTGAGGTTAAGAATACAAGAGATGGAAAACGCACTAACCCTACATTCGACCAGCTAAGAATACAAAGAAATTGTAAGAACTACGAATTGTTAGTCTAAAGCCCTCCTTTAACTGTTAAAAAATGTTATATTTGGGATTGTTGTAAATTAAGAAAATATTTGTGAAACAAGAAGTCTTTCGCAACTTCCAATTACGAACAACAATCAAGTTTTAGTAAATCAAAAACAAAAAGTGATATTTATAGGTTTTTAAAGTATGATAATATCCAAAAGCACTTGAATGAACAAAGGGCAATTTGAAAAACTGAGAATAGAAGTCGAACCAGAATAATTAATAAAAATATGAAGTGGTATTTAAAGGGATTAAGAAAGTATGCTGAGTTCAATGGTAGAGCCAGAAGGAAAGAATATTGGATGTTTGTTTTGTTTAATATGATTTTTTCGTTTGTCGCTGCAGTAATTGATAATCTCGCCGGAATAGCAATTCCGGAAATGGGTTATGGATTGTTTTATGGATTATTCGTCCTGGTTATGTTTATTCCGGGATTAGCTGTTACTGTGAGAAGACTTCATGATATTGGTAAAAGTGGTTGGATGTTTTTTGTTGTGTTAATTCCTCTGATTGGAGGAATATGGCTGTTTATTTTGATGTTAACTGATAGTGACCCCGGAGTAAATCAATATGGAGCAAATCCAAAGGAGGTGACCGCTTTAAATATATAGCATAGTTTAGCGAAATACTTAAAATAATTCCCCAATAATGTACGAGACGCATTTCTGAAATAAATGACAAACTATTACAAAATACTTGGAATTGACAAATCAGCTTCCCAACAAGAAATTAAGAGGGCGTATCGAAAACTATCAATTAAGTTCCATCCGGACAAAAATGATGGAGATCCGTTCTTTGAGAACATGTTTAAGCAAATACAGGAAGCGTATGAGGTATTAGGTGATGCTCAAAAACGATATGCATATGATCAAAACCACCGATTCCATAAGCCAAGTCAAAAGAATAATCACACTAATTTTGAACCTGTAATAGAATATTTTAGTACTGATAAAACCTTGTTTTATAGCGGAGATGAAATAAAATTTGAATGGAAAACTTATAATGCAGATTTGGTTGAAATTAAACCTTTTGGTATTGTTAATTCAACAGGCACTAAAACATTTAAACTCAATAATGTTAATAGGCGGTTTATTACTGTGGAATTAAAAGCGACAAATACGCATATTGCAAAGTATGTATCCGAACAAATCACCTTAGAAAATAAAATATTTAAAGATGCCAAGAGTCAATCATCCCGTAAAGGTCGCTCTTCAGAGCCTTACCACAACCCTACTTCATATAAAACAACCGGAGGTTTAAAAACAGAGACATTTTGGTCGGCAAAAGGAAGGTTGAGAAGGAGAACTTATTTCACCAGAGTAGTTTTGCTGTCCATACCTTATGCAATAGTGTTTGGTATTGTTGAGAATTCTTATGATGATGGGTTAATCGTGTTTGCCGGAATGTTAGGATTGGTTTGTTGGATTACTATTAGTATTCAAGCAATAAAGAGATTGCATGATATCAATATCAGTGGTTGGTGGTATTTGCTTTTTTTAATTCCATATGTCAACTTAGTTTTTGGACTGGTTATTTTATTTGTAGATGGAACTAAAGGGATTAATAAATATGGATATGATCCGAAAAACAGATAAAAAAACCGTGAATTATAATTAGAAACTCCTTGAAAAAACAAATCTTTAAGGAAAAATGAAAACTTAAACTGTGTTCCAAAAATTTAGAAGAGTTATGAAAAATATATTTTTATTGTTGACAACCTTTTTCTTTAGTCTTGCTTTTAGTTTTTCTCAGAGTATAGATAATATAAGAGAAAATGCAGCACAAGGAGATGCGGTTGCTCAATATGAATTGGCAATAAAACTCTTGGAAAAGGATGAGGGTAATCATCAAACTCAAGAAGCCCCTCGAAAATGGCTACAAAAAAGTGCGCGAAAAGGTTTTGCTCCTGCCCAAAGTAAATTGGGTTCGATGTTTTATATCACTGAAGAATATGATCGGGCTTTGTATTGGTTTGAAAAAAGTGCAGCACAGAAAGACCCATTCGGTCAATATTATCTCAGTGTTATGTACGGAAAAGGATTTGGGGTGGAAAAAGATCAGGACAAAGCTCTTCATTGGGTTAAAAAGAGTGCTAAGCAAGGTTTTCCTCCTGCAGAGCATGATTTGGGGTATTTTTATCAAAACGGAATAGGGGTAGCTGAAGATAAAAAGGAAGCGCTAAAGTGGTATGAAAAAAGTGCTGAACAGGGTTTTGTGGATGCGCAAATTAATTTAGGTAATATGTATTCAAATGGCAGTGGAATTGCGGAGGATAAAAAAGAAGGTTTTTATTGGATGAAGAAAGCAGCAGAACAAGGTCATGAAAAAGCCCAATTCAACATCGCTCTTAATTATGCTGAAGGCAAAGGAGTTACGCAAAATAAGAGAGAAGCCTTGAAGTGGTATAAAAAAAGTGCTGAACAAGGATTTCTTCCCGCACAAAACAATTTGGCCAATATGTATCTTAAGGGAGATGGAATCCCGCAAGATGAAAAGAAAGCTTTCTTTTGGTTAGAGAAAGTGGCAAAACAAGGAAATAAAAATGCACAATATGCTTTCGGGGAATTATACTTCCATGGAAAAGGAGTTGCAGAAAATAAGAAAGAAGCTTTCAAATGGTATAAAGAAAGTGCCGAACAAGGGTATGGAATTGCACAAAACGATTTAGGTAATATGTATTTAAGAGGAATTGGCACTTCAAAGAATGAAAAAGTTGGTTTTTATTGGATGGAAAAAGCAGCCGAGCAAGGAAATGAAAATGCACAGTACACTGCAGCGCTGCTTTATATCGATGGAATAGGAGTTGCTCAAGATAAAAAAGAGGCTTTCAAATGGTTTAAAAAAAGTGCTGAACAGGGATTTGTACAAGCTCAATATGACTTAGCCACCTTGTATATGAAGGGTGAAGGGATTCCACAGAATGAGGAAAAGGGTTTTCATTGGATGGAGAAAGCAGCAAAGCAAGGAGATGCAAGAGCGCAATATAATTTAGGAGTGTTTTATTTTCAAGAAATAGGAGTTTCTCAAGATGAAAAAATAGGGACTTCTTGGATAAAAAAAGCTCGTCAAAGTGGTTTCGAACCCGCCGAGAAACTGTGGGACGAATATGAATTGTGGAGATTTGATTAATATTAAACCTTTCCAGCAAGAGATTAAAACTACCATCGGAATAAAAAAAACTTGAATTAATAAGATAGTTTTTGCTTTGAATGGGGTCAGTATCATCGGAATATCCAGAAGTGAAGTACAGAGCAATTTTTCTAATAAAGTCTTAGTAGGTGCTGATAAAAGCTCCTTCCCTTTTTTCAAGGGAAGGACCGGTTAGAAATCAACTTGTTGATTTCTAAGCAGGAAGGGTTTCTCCTTAAATGTTGTTCACTTTATTTTGTAACCTCAATTAAAAACAAGCTCCGTTTAGAAATTAAAAGTAAATAACAGAAGATCCTTTTTCTCTTACGCAAGAATTGCCATATCCTGAATATTATATTTCTCTAATTGGCTCAAGTGCAAGGTGCAATTAGGGATTTAGTCGAATGAATTAATATGAATGATCGAATGATTTCCACAAACTGCTAAATATTGGTGCCTTAGAATATAAGGAGTTTTATACAAATATGCCAAATG
>DATGSA010000132.1:0-28945 GCA_035303085.1 Flavobacteriaceae bacterium | reverse complement strand
AATTGCCCGGTGAAGTTTATAACCTCAATATCGCCTTACAGAGTGTAAGTTTTTGGATTATCATTTTCGCCGGATTTATCGTCTATGTAATTTGGGGGTTTGTGTTTGATTTTGTGATGAAAGAGCACAACAATATGAATCTGATCAATGTGTTTATCCGCGGTAAGAAAAAAGAACGAAAGATTAAGCAAAATCGCCATGACGCTCTCAAAATAGAATTACAACAACTCAAAAAACGTATAGCTGACCTCGAAGGAAAAGTTGATGAGATCAATGCTAAAATCAACGGATTTGTATTTGAAAGTAAAGCGTATCTGCTCTACCACACCGAATTCTTGAATCATTGGAATTTGGAAATCGGTAATATAGCCATGAATCAAGCAGAAAAAGAAAAACTCTTGGAAAAATGTAAAGCCATAGGCCGAAAACATCTTGAAACCCATCAGTTGACCAGTACTGATACTGAAAACATTATTTACTCATAAAACCTACCTCCATGAAACCATATTATTATTTGAATTTATTATTTATCCTTTCTATCCTATTATGGAGCTGCAAAAGCGATGAACAAGAACCATCAGATGTAGTGCTCGATTGTCTGCCTGTAACTAAAATACCGCAACAAGACAGCAATCTGAATGTCAGTATATTTTTGGATCTCTCCGACCGAATCAGCCCCGAACGAAATCCCAATAAAGCGATGGAACAATGGAAAAGAGATTTAGGATATATCGAAGGGATTACCACAGCTTTTCAAAATCATTTACGTAATAAACAAGTCAAATTGACCAACGACAATCTTAAACTCCGCATGCATCCGCTCCCTGATAATATTGAGAACATCAATACCATTATCAAGAGATTGGACAAGTCTTTTACGAGAGATAATGCCGATTTAGATGAGATTTGTTCTATTTACCCGGATTATAAACAAGAAACCAAAAACTTGTATCAAACCATGTTGGAGCAAAAAGAACCTGCTGCCAAAAAAGGAATCGATGATTATCCCGGTTCGGATATCTTCGGATTTTTTAAATCGAATGTCAAAGATTATTGTATCAAAGAAGACCATCGGAACATCCTTTTTATACTCACCGACGGTTATGAATATTACAGCGGAAACAGCCTGCAAAAGGATGCCGACAACAAAAGCAATTACGTTTTATCAAAACATCTCAAAAAATGGGGGTTTACAGCCAACAATTACCGTGAAAAGTTAGCGGAGGAAGGTTATGGTTTTCAAGTTCCCACCACCGGTTTAGAAGATTTGGAAATATATGTCATCGGTATCGCCCCTAAACACAGCTGGGAACGCGATGTACTCAATCACTATTGGTCCAATTGGTTTAGAGATATGGGCGTGAAAAATTTCCAAGACGATAACTGGAAGAGTTATTTTAAAGGAACGGATTTGCCGGCGAATGTGGAGAAAGCGGTGGCGGAGTTTATGTATCGGTAAGATTATTTTTCAACACTCCGCATTCCGCTCGGACATTGGGGTGATCTGGGTGGGTGGGGTGTTGATTTTCACTATCAGACAAAACGCAATCTCAAAACCTTTCCTTTAAAAATTTTGTATTTTAACTTTTTAAGTTTTAAACGTACGTATTTCTAAAATATCAATATATTCTAAGCATTAATAATACCACCTTATGCCCAAACATTTCATTTTCTTATTCCTTTTCCTCCCTACGCTAACTTTCTCACAATCCGCTGAAATCATTGAAGAGTATTGTGATTGTAAGGGATTTTATAATTTTATTGAAGACGAAGACTGTTCGATTACTTTTATCCGTCAGGAGGGGAGAAATGATTTCGGCTCGCGATTATTTATAGAAACCATTGTTGAAGGTCCGAATAATACATGGGAACCGGTGGATCGGAAAGAAATTGTTTTTGATAACATCAGTACTTCGGAGGAAGAACGCGCTCGTGATTTTCAAGATTATTATGACGGTATTTTTTCAACCGAGAGCAACCAGCAGATGCGAAAAATATCCTTGGATGGAGAACAGTATTATTATGCTATTTTAGAGCTCTATAAAAGGGGTACTGCTTATGGAGGAAGTCATCGGTTGCTGTTTGTGTTTTATAATCTCGAGCGGGAAGAAGATCCTCAAGTCATTTATTTTGAAAAATGGGATAGTACTTCTAAGGGAGAATGGCGACAAATGGGGAATTTATCAACTAAAGCGTTTGAATTATTCAAAAAACAAGCGAGTATTTATATCGATGAGAGATTTTATTCGGACGAGGATCCTTATGCCTGGGAGAATTATTTAAAGGAATGGAATGAATTAAATCCCAATCTACACGACGATTTACGAGAAGATCGCCATTATACAGCTAATTTCCTCACTTTTGAAACGGAGGAGTTTTACAACAAAATGAAAGAAAAATTTCCATACAAAGAGCAAGAAAACGATGCATACCGTTTATTTGATGCTGGTTTCTCACCAATTTTTGGTTACAATAAAAACACTGATAAAAGTTTTATTGTCTTTGTGCCTCAAGCTTGGCCTTCGGGAGGAGCTATAGGAATGCGTGAGATTGTGTTAAGAAAACTGACTGACAACAAAGTGATTATAGGCAATCCTCGTAATAATGATGAAGATGATGATTGGACTGAAGTAAACTTAAAAACAGGAAAAATGAGGTTGGTAAAATGGAATGAAATTAAGCAATAATTGCAATGTAATTCTTGATTTGCATATACGTAAACCTTGGGATTGTTGTATTTCCACTTGATTATCAATACTTAGCAGAAAAAACCTTACGTGCTCACGAGCGGGAGAAATTAGATCATTGGCTGACAAGCAGAGTGGGAATACCCCGGCTGCTGCGCAGCCACCCTCCGCCGCGGCGGAGGGAATGGGGAGGAGTGTTACCTTTTATTGTCAAAAAACATGCCTGGAAAACAAAAAACCTCAACAATCTAATTCATAGACAGTTAAGGTTTATTCTGTACTCGAGGTGGGAATCGAACCCACATGTCTGTGAAGACATTGGATTTTGAATCCAACGCGTCTACCAATTCCGCCACTCGAGCTTTTCTAAAATTGGTGGTGCAAAAATAAATAAAATTTTGGATTCAATAACGTAATTCACAGTAAATTTTATTTATAAACTTGATTTTTTTCATAACTTTGTCCCTTCACATTTTTATAAGTCAACCAGTTTAAACCCTCAACCCTGACATGTCTTCAAAACAACCTAAGGTCAAAATATTTGCTTGTAGTCAAAGCATCGATTTAGCTAAGGCAATTGCTAAGTCTTATGGTATAAATTTAGGTAATGTAATTGTTTCGCGATACAGTGATGGAGAGATTCAACCTTCTTTTGAAGAATCGATTCGCGGTGCTCGGGTCTTTATTATCGGATCGACTTTTCCGAGTAGCGACAATTTAATGGAACTACTATTGATGCTTGATGCGGCTAAAAGAGCTTCTGCTCTTCACGTTACTGCGGTGATACCTTATTTTGGTTGGGCACGTCAAGATCGAAAGGACAAACCACGTGTTCCGATTGCTGCCAAGTTGATGGCAAAAATGCTGGAAGCTGCCGGAGCTACTCGAATTATAACTATGGATTTGCATGCGGATCAAATTCAAGGTTTTTTTGAAATTCCGGTTGATCATTTATATGCTTCCACCATTTTCTTACCTCATGTCAAAAGCTTAAACTTAGATCACTTGACGATGGCCTCACCGGATATGGGTGGTTCAAAAAGAGCTTATGCCTATTCCAAAGCTTTGGAAAGCGATGTAGTGATTTGCTATAAACAACGAGAAAAAGCCAATGTGATTTCCTTTATGGAATTAATCGGTCATGTGGAAAACAAAGATGTAGTTATCGTTGATGATATGATCGATACCGGAGGAACACTTACCAATGCTGCCGATTTAATGATGGAGCGCGGTGCAAAAAGTGTTCGTGCAATTTGCTCCCATGGGGTATTATCAGGTGATGCTTATGAGCGTTTAGAAAAATCAAAATTAGAAGAATTAATCATTACAGATTCTATTCCGTTAAAAAAGGAGTCAGATAAAATTAAAGTTGTATCTTGCGCCCCATTATTTGCCGACGTGATGAAACGCGTGCACGAACACGAGTCGATCAGCGTCAAATTTTTAATGTAATATACTCCTAACATCCTCGGGGAGTTTTAACGAGGAAAATTGTTTTTTAATGTTAATTATTTAGAAATGAAGTCAATTACGATCAAAGGATCAGAAAGAGAAAGTGTAGGCAAAAGTGCAACAAGAGCCTTACGCGATGCTGGAAGGGTTCCTTGCGTATTATACGGAGGAAGTGAAAATGTAGTGCATTTTTCAGCAAATGAAGTCGATTTTAACCCATTGGTGTACACCTCTGATGTTCACTCGGTTAAATTGGAATTTGAAAATAAAACTGTGAATGCTGTCCTTCAAGACATTCAATTTCACCCGGTAACTGATGACATCCTTCACATGGATTTCTATCAGTTCGATGCCGATGTACCTATTTCAATGACTATACCTGTTCATACAGTTGGTCAGCCTTCCGGAGTAAAAGCTGGAGGTGTTTTATTAATCAATATGCGAAGAATGGACCTCGAAGGTTTGATTGATGATTTACCTGACTATATAGAGGTAGATATCAGTGACCTTGAAATTGGTGACAACCTATATGTTACTGCCGCCAAGAGCGACAAATACGAAATACTACACGATGAAGATGAGGTAATTTGTATGGTTAATGCTCCGCGTGACCTTGAAGCGCTTGAGGAAGACATCGAGCCAGAAGATGTAGAAGTTCCAGCTACTGAACAAGAAGATGAAGAAGCTGAAGAAGGAGAAGAGGAAGAAGAAACAGAAGAAGACGAAGAAAAATAATCTTCTTAGTTTTTTATATATTGAAAGCATCCGTTTTGAACGGATGCTTTTTTAATTTTTGGTTATTTTCGAAAAAATAATATTCCGTTCATCTACAGTAAACAAATATATCTATGAGAAAATTTTTGATTGTCGGTCTTGGTAATATCGGGGCTCAATACGAAAACACCCGTCACAATATTGGCTTTAAAATCTTGGATCACTTGGCCGATAAAGAAAACTTAACCTTCAAAACCGAAAGACTTGCAGACCGTGCTGAATATAGATTTAAAGGAAGGACATTTATTCTTATAAAACCCAATACGATGATGAATCTCAGTGGTAAAGCTGTTCGATATTGGTTGGAGAAGGAAAAAATCCCTTTAGAAAACCTTTTAGTCATCGTCGATGACCTTCATATCCCCTTTGGTGAAATTAGACTTAAAGGGAAAGGGAGTGATGGCGGGCACAATGGTTTGAAAGATATTCAACTTATCCTCAACACCTCAAAATACAATAGATTTAGGTTTGGGATTGACGGAGGATTCAGTAAAGGCAAACAAGTTGAATATGTTTTAAGCGAATGGAATCCCGAGGAAGAAAAAGCACTTGAAGAAAGAATGGACAAGTCGGTTGAAGCCATCAAATCATTCGGTACTATCGGCTTAGAACGAACGATGAATTTCTTTAACGGACAGTAATCCACTCCACATAAAACATAAAAATTCCTTGTGTTTATCTTCTAAGAAAACACAAGGATTTTTTTAAATGAATTGCCCCCTTTTAATTAACGAAGGCTGTAGTCTAAAATAGCTGTTATTTGCAAAACACTCTTGATCTTTTTTTGCTCCCTTTACTGTGTGCGCCTCAGGCGTAGGGCCCGGGGTAAACAAAAACGGCCGAAAATTCAATTATTTACCCGTTAGATGTAATTGAATTTTCTACAAACAAAAATCAGAACATACATTATATTTTACGCATAGATTCAGATTATCAACGCAGAAATAAACTAAAGCTTTAACGAACAATCAGTTTTTTGTTGATTGTTTTAGCAGCATTTTCTATCCGAAGAATGTACAATCCCGCGCTTGCATCACTCAAATGAATTTGCTTATCAAAATTAGCCACTCCTTCATATTCCTTATTGTAAACCAATCGTCCTTGTAAATCAAATACCTGAATTACTACCGTTTCTCCGTTTACAGGCTCGAAACTGATATTAAAATGCCCATCATTTGGATTGGGATAAACCGCTAACTTGCTGATTTCATCGGTTTCTACGCCCATCTCTTCAGTAATGGTAAATTCAGTTTCATTTACTGCATAAAATATATTCTCACTGGCTCTGATCATTATTCTGGCCTCGGTTGTTTCAATTTCTGGAACAGTTACTTCAGCAGAACCGTTATTAGATACTCCTTCAGCCAAAATGATATCAAAAGTTTCTCCTCCATCTATAGATAGTAAAATATCAACTTCCTGTGCATCGATTTCTTCGTTATCCGTATCAGCGACTTCCCAAGCAATTTCTTCCGTGGTATCGAAAACCCATTCTACTTCTTCCTCATTCTGAGAAATCACTTCAAAAGGTCCGGCATCCCCATCAACTGTCACTTTCATTAAGTCAGAATCTGTTTGTCCTACAGCATCTGCAAAACCGCTTCCGTTATCTCTTACTACAAAAGAGAAATTCAATTCTCGCCCCACTGCCGGTGTAACTTCCCAGGTGGTGACCAAATTTCCTGCCACCACTTCCTCTAAAGGCGGCATATAGCGTTCTGGCGTGTCTTTCGGCGGATAAGATCTGTATAAAGCGCCACTGGTCAAATTTGAACTTAATGGCCCCGAAGTAGCCGCTTGTTCCGGGTCATTTTGTGCCCACTCATAAGTCAATGTTTCCGAACCATCCGGGTCCACTCCTTCTCCTTTTAAAATAAAAGCGGTCGATTTTGGAATGACATAATCTGCTCCGGCATCAGCTTCAGGAGGTAAGTTTTCTGTATCTATTAACTCGCCACAAGTACTATTACCCACTTGAATATTCTGTTGAATATCACGGATGTTTACATAATTGAAATGTGCATCACTATCAAACGCTACATTATATTGACAGACTCCCGCATATCCCATAATGGTACTTCCACTGGCGGGTTCTACTTCAGTCATTCCATTTCCACTTCGACTACAGGTATTCATCACGTGATATCCGCCAAATTGATGTCCCATTTCGTGCGCTACAAAATCAATATAAAATGGATCGCCAATCGGGTTAGGCAATCCGGTATAAGCGCTTCCTTTTTGTCCCGAGATACAAACGCAAGATAAGCAACCCGCATTTCCTCCACCTGAGGTGTTGAAGTTATGTCCGATATCATAATTTTCATCTCCGATAATATCATCAATCACTAGTTGAGATCGATTATTAAAATCCCCAAAAAAATAATCCAATATACCATCAGCTCCAGCCCAAGGATTCTCGCCGATACCGGTATAAAAAATTAAGTCATCATTGTTCTCTACAAATTCAAGCGTGATTCCCAAGTCGCGTTCAAAAATTTCATTTACGCGATTAACGGCAATAACCATTTGTGCCATAATATCTGCTTTTTCTTCTCCTTCTTCAGAATTGGCTGCGAATACATCTCCATAATCCTTATGCGCAGAAAGTGCCAAGCGATATTTTCTCAACGTAGAATCATCTCCATTATAGGATGTTTCTTGCATATTATTAGGTCGCATTCCAAAATCTTCCACATTCCCCTCTTCTGTATAACACTCAAAACTACGTTTATCTGCTGGTAGTTCTTTTTTACTATAAACAATATATACCTCCAAATCAGCTGTATAAGGATCAATAAAGCTTTGCCCGATTTTACCCGACGAGCTCATCGTGTGCAGTCCAAATTGGGTGATGCTGAACCGCATAGTAGAAGTAGGATCATCGACCCCTACCGCTTTATAGGTTTTTATTTCGGGATATCTGGCAGATAATCCTTCCGGCGTAACAGGAGATTCGGTCACTCTAAACTGTTCTAATTCTCCTTCCGGCGTGGGAAAATCCATAATCAAAGCTGATTTACCCTGTATCTTTCCTCGAACCGGAGCAGAATGAAGTGCCGAATTAAAGGTCTCCATATCCAACTGATAAAGGTCATAATCTTGAGGGGTGGTATTTCTTTTTAAAATTTCCTTTTGTGAAACCTCCGAATTTTTTATTTTAACCCAATATGAATTCTGGGCTTTTAATGTTGAAAAAAATGTAAAAATGAGCAATAGACTCAGAAGTTGCTTTAATTTTGTAAACATATGTGTAGGTTATAATTTCACCAAAGTTAGTATTTTCTCACGAGTTATTAAATGAATCTTAGTATAAACAGAACCGATATTTCTTTAACACAACCTACGGCAGTCACCATAGGTACTTTTGACGGCGTGCATATAGGTCATCGCAAGATAATCGAACGCTTAATAAAATCTGCAAAAGATCAAAACTTAGAATCTTGTATTTTGACTTTTTTTCCACATCCACGGATGGTTTTACAACCCGATGTTGATTTAAAGCTGATCAATACTATCTCAGAACGCATTCAAATTCTAAAAAGCACCGGAATAGACAATTTGATTGTTTATCCTTTTACCAAAGAATTTTCTCGATTGCATGCACAAGAATATATTGAAAACATTCTGATCAAAAAATTAAATGCCAAGCGGGTAATCGTTGGTTACGACCATCATTTCGGACAAAATCGCACAGCTGATATCAACGATCTAAGAACATTCGGAGAGCACTACAATTTTGGGGTTGAAGAGATCTCCAAACAAGATATTGAAGATGTTAGTGTAAGTTCGACAAAAGTAAGAAGAGCTTTGCTCAACGGGAAATTGGAAAAAGCAAACCGCTATTTGGGAAGCAACTTTTTTCTCACCGGAGAAGTTATCAAAGGCAGACAATTAGGTAAAGAATTAGGATACCCAACAGCTAATCTGTTTATAAAAGAAAAATACAAACTCATCCCGAAGGAAGGCGTTTATGTGGTAAGGTCCGAAATAGCCGACAAAACTTTTTACGGGATGATGAATATCGGCACCAACCCCACATTTGGGAGGCTAAACCAAACCATAGAAACTTATTTTTTCGATTTGCAAACAAATCTCTATGGAGAAACTTTGCAAATTCAACTTCTTAAACGGATTAGAGACGAAGAGAAATTCAACAGTAAAGAAGAATTAATCAAAGCGATGAATAAAGATGAAGAGTTTTCAAAATCCTTCATCAAAAAACTTAAGGCGTAAAATATTATGCTGAATCGGTATTTATTTAAGCGAATTGATAACAGTGCGCTTATCGTTTTTCGTGTCCTTTTCGGCGTGCTTATCATTGCACAATCCTGGGGGTCTATCCTCACCGGTTATGTGCGAAAAAGGTTGATCCCCACTCAATTCACTTTCAATTTTATAGGATTTGATTTCATTCAGCCATTGCCGGATACATGGATGTATGTCTTTTTTATCGCGATGGGGATTTTTGGTGTTGGCGTGATGATTGGTTATAAATATAAGCTCTCGATCAGCATGTTCACCTTGATGTGGGTTTACTCTTATCTAATGCAGAAAACCAGTTATAACAATCATTATTACCTGCTGATTCTTCTCTGTGTTTTTATGATTATTGTGCCGGCTCATCGATATTTATCTATAGATGTCCGACAAAATCCCTCACTGAAAAAGATTTCTATGCCCAACTGGGTGCCACTTATCTTTATTTTGCAAATGGGCATCGTTTATACTTACGCCGCTGTTGCCAAAATATATCCGGATTGGCTTGACGGAACGGTAGCGACAAACTTGATGAAAAGCAAGGCACACTATCCTCTTATTGGATTTATGCTCCAAGAAACTTGGGTCATTTGGACAATCGTTTATTTCGGTATCTTTTTCGACTTGTTAATCGTCCCCTTAATGCTCTGGAAGAAAACAAGAAGATTTGCTTTTGTACTGGCTGTCTTCTTCCATTTATTCAACAGCGTTATTTTTCAGATAGGAATTTTTCCCTATTTAGCTTTGGCACTATTTATATTTTTCTTTCCACCGAAAACCATCCATGGTCTTTTCTTAAAAGGAAAGAAGTTTTATGATAAAGAGCAAATTTATATTCCACCTTATAGAAATCTATTAGTTTCTTTCTTGGGTATTTGGTTTATAATTCAATTGATTTTACCAATTCGCCATAGGTTTATCAAAGGAGATGTTTTGTGGACTGAAGAAGGGCATCGATTGAGTTGGCGGATGATGTTAAGAAACAGAGGGGGCTTTAGCAAATTTAAAATTATCGATAAACAAACCGGAGAAGAAACCATTGTTAATAAAAACGAATACCTCACTCCTCGACAAATATCTGCAACCGCAACAAAACCCGATGTAATATGGCAATTTGCACAGCGATTAAAAAAAGAATATGCAGAAAAAGGTCAAGATATCAGTATTTATGTCGAAGGTTATGTTGGGGTGAATGGCCATCCTTCCCGACAGTTTATAAACCCGGAAGTTGATATGGCCCAAGCCAAGTGGAATTATTTCGGGCACAATGATTGGATTTTGCTTTATGAGAAAAAGTGATTTTTAAAACTTATCTTTATGCGAAATTAAATTTTAATAATTAAAAGTTTTGTGGAAATCTTTAAATCCGTTATCCGTTGTTGATGCAATTCGGGCAATATGAAATTAAAACGACTTATTTTTAAAATTATCACATTAATAAACCATTTTTATGAATGAAAAATTTCAAGAAATTTACGGGATTCATTTTGAACCTGAACTTTTAAAAGAAATTGAAGAAGTAGGAACTCCCTTGTCTCTCGACAGCGAGAAAACGCTTATTGAGTCCGGAAATTACGTGCGCTCTATTCCTTTGGTTATTGAGGGCACAGTAAAAATTCTCCGTGTTGATCAAGAGGGAAATGAATTGTTATTGTATTTTTTACACCCGGGAGAAACCTGTGCTATGGCGCTCTCTTGTTGTATTGGCCACACCAAAAGTAAAATTAAAGCGCTTGCCGAAACCCAAGTGGAAGTAATTGCTATTCCCGTTCAAAAAATGGAAGAATGGTCCAGCAAATATAAAAGTTGGCGAAACTTTGTTTTAAAGAGTTATCACAAACAATTATTAGATGCTTTTTCAACAATTGACACGATTGCTTTTTCAAAATTGGATGAGCGTTTAAAAAATTATCTAAAAAACAAACAAGAAATAGCAAACAATAAAGCTTTAAAAATAACACATCAACAAATAGCCAACGACTTGAACTCCTCAAGAGTTGTTATTTCTCGTTTATTAAAAAAACTGGAAAACGACAATCATATCATCTTAAAACACAACCAGATAGAAGTTGTGGCTTTATAAAACAAATTTATGCAGCAAACCCCGTCCTACTTTATTTATGATGCCTCCGCCGGATCCGGTAAAACATTCACCTTGGTTCGGAATTACCTTTCCCGGCTTTTGCGCTCCCCCAATATCACGGCGTATAAGAATTTATTGGCGCTTACCTTTACCAATAAAGCCGTTGCAGAAATGAAATCGAGAATTCTGAAAAACTTAAAAGAATTTTCCGAAAATACTGCAGCCGACAAGAAAAGCGATCTATTCAGAGAAGTACAACTTAAAACAGGGCTTAAAACTGAAGAAATCAGCAGAAAATCAGAGGAAATTCTCAAACATATACTACACAATTACGCAGCTTTTGAAGTTTCGACAATAGACAGTTTCACACACAGAATTTTACGGACTTTTGCTAAAGATTTAAATATTCCTATCAATTTTGAGGTGCAATTGGATACAGAAGAAATACTGCAAGAAGCAGTTGATCGCGTTATTGCAAAAGCCGGGAAACCGGATCAAAAAACGCTGACCAAAGCGATGATAGATTTTGCTATTTCCAAAGCTGATGACGATCGAAGTTGGGATATTTCTTTCGATATGAACAAAATAGCAAAACTCTTAGTCAATGACAATCACCTTTATTATTTAGAAAAATTAGCGGACAAGTCTCCAGAGGATTTTGCTGATTTTACAAATGATCTGTATAAGGAAATCAAAAACCTCGAAAAGCAATGTAAAATTAAAGCTGACAATTTTTTTAATTTAATTCGAACCAATGGAGTAGAACCCGGTGATTTTTATGGTGGTTATATCCCCAATTATTTCAAGAAATTAAGTGATCAAACTTTTAAAGGCCTCCCGCCAACTAAAAAACCTAAATGGGCCATAAATATTGACAATCCTTTATATGACAAACATTACACAAAAAACAAAGCACCGGTTATAAAAGAGGCTATAGACCGTATTTTACCTCAAATTGCGCAGCTATATTTCGACACAGAAAAAGCCATTGCACAAATCGAACTCAATAAAAGAATTGTAAAAGTCAATCCTTCTTTATCTTTATTGGCTGCGATTCAACAAGAGGTCAACGCAATCAAAACAGAGCGCAACTTATTATTGATTTCGGATTTCAACAAAAGAATTCATGAAAGTATTAAAGATGAGCCCGTGCCATTTATCTATGAACGTCTGGGCGATAAATACCACACTTATTATATCGATGAGTTTCAAGACACCTCAGTTTTACAATGGCAAAATGTCATTCCTTTAATCGCCAATAGTTTGGCAACAGAAAAAGGACAACTAACCTTGGTTGGTGATGTTAAACAATCTATATATAGATGGAGAGGAGGGAAAGCAGAACAATTTATGGCTTTGATTGATGGAGAAAATCCTTTCAACATATCTTCTTATCATGAAAAATTACCTTCTAATTACAGAAGCCAATATGAGATCGTAAATTTCAACAATAAATTCTTTAAACACAGTTCACAATTCCTTCAGTATTTGCCTTATCAAGATTTATTTGAAAAAGCCGGTCAAATTCCGGCTAAAAAAGAAGGCGGATATGTAGAAATCAGCTTTATTGAAGCTGCTAATAAAGAAGAGAAAGAAGAGATTTACCCTCAGAGGGTATTTGAGATTATCGATCGATTAGTTGCACGCGGTCACGATTATAAAGAAATATGCATCTTGGTTAGAAAAAAAAATGAAGGTATTGTCATCGCGGACTTTTTGAATCAACAACAGATCCCTATCATTTCTTCCGAAACCTTATTGTTGAAAAAGTCGAAGGAAGTCAACTTCTTGATTGCTCTTCTTGGTTTCTCCCTCAATCCACAAGAGAAAAATCTCAAATTTGAGTTGTTGAATTATCTATATAATCACATTCCTACCGGGGAAACCGCTTTTAATTTCATCTATCCAAAGTTGCATTTAGACGGACAGGAATTATTCGATTCGCTAAAACCCTATGATATTTATTTCGACCTTGACAAATTACAGTTCTCCCCTTTTTATGATGCGATTGAATACTGTTTACGCGCTTTCAAACTCTTAAGATCTCCGGATGCTTATATTCAATTCTTTCTGGATTTCGTTTTTGATTTTACTGAAAATCATACGGGAGGAATTACTGCTTTTTTGGACTTATGGGAATTGAAAAAAGATAAGCTAAGTATTACTATATCCGAAGGAGGAAATGCAGTTCAGATTATGACTATTCACAAAGCGAAAGGTTTAGAATTCCCTATTTTAATCTATCCTTTTGCCAACGAACAACTTGATGACACCCGGCAAGATAGTATATGGGTTGAACTGGACGAAACGACAAACAAAATACCTGTCACTTATTTAGGAGCCAGTAAGAAACTGATGAGTCTAAGCGAAAATACAGCTGAAGCTTATCAGCAATTACTGCGCTATAACGAATTGGATGCGATGAATGTAATCTATGTCGCCCTAAGTCGCGCGGAAAAACAACTTTATATCTTATCCGAATTTGATGTAAAAAAAGGTAATCAGGAAAAAACCAACCGTTTAAGCGGGCTGCTTATCAGCTTTTTAAAAGAAGAGAGCCGATGGGAGGAGAACAAATTATCCTATAGTTTTGGAGAATTGCCATTGTCAGCGGAGGAGAAAACCAAAAGTTATGATGCAGGTTCAAGAAAAAATTTATTTCTATCAAATTTCATTTCTTCCGCTCCGGAAGATCATTCGATAGAAATCATAACCCAAACAGGATTAATCTGGGGAACAGTACAAGAGAAGGCTTTGGAAGAAGGAAAACTCATCCACAACATTCTTCAAAAAATAAATTTAGCCACGGATCTTAAAAAAGTTACTGAACAAGCTGTGCTCGACGGAGATATTTTAGAAGAAGATTTGGATAATTACCGACAAAAGCTCAAAAAAATAGTGCTCCATCCGGAATTAACCCCATACTTCTCAAGCGGATATACTATTTATACCGAAAAAGAAATTTTGATTGATAAGGAGTTCAAACGCTTAGATCGACTTTGTATAAAAAACAATAAAGCGACAATTATTGATTATAAGACCGGAAGCTTTTCGAAAGGTCACGAAAATCAAATCAATACTTATGCAGCGGCTTTAAAAAAATTCGGTTATGAAATCCGGGATAAACTCTTAGTTTATATAAAGGGTGAAATCGAGCTTCATCGGGTTTCCTAACAATGATAAATTATTGTACTTTTGAAAAGCAACATAAATTATGTTGAAGGTTAAACAAGAAATTAATAAATAACAATCCAAAAAAGAACAAAATATTATGTATAGCGAAAAATTTAAAAAACATTTACAAGAAGAACTTCAAAACATTAAAGATGACGGTCTTTACAAAGAAGAGCGTATCATAACCTCCACACAGGGATCAGAGATTGAAATCAGTACGGGAGAAACAGTTCTTAACTTTTGCGCGAATAATTACTTAGGGCTTTCTTCTCATCCTGAAGTTGTTCAAGCTGCAAAAGACACCTTAGACTCTCGTGGTTATGGGATGAGCAGTGTGCGATTTATCTGTGGAACACAAGATATCCACAAAGAATTGGAACAAAAAATTGCTGATTTTCATCAAACCGAAGACACGCTTTTATATGCTGCGGCTTTTGATGCCAACGGCGGAATTTTTCAGCCCATACTTACGGAAGAAGATGCTATTATTTCAGACTCGCTTAACCATGCCTCTATTATTGACGGCGTCAGACTTTGTAAAGCAGCTCGCTATCGTTACGCAAACAACGATATGGAAGACTTGGAAAAACAGTTAAAAGCAGCCGATGAAAATGGAGCGCGTTTTAAACTAATCGTGACGGATGGAGTTTTCTCAATGGACGGATTGATGGCACCCTTAGATGAAATTTGTGATTTAGCAGACAAATATGAAGCGCTTGTTATGGTTGACGATTGTCATGCTGCAGGATTTATGGGAGAAACAGGAAGAGGTACTATCGAAGAAAAAGACGTAATGGGCCGTGTTGATTTAATCACCGGAACATTAGGAAAAGCCTTGGGTGGCGCTATGGGAGGTTTTACTACCGGAAGAAAAGAAATCATCGATATGTTGCGTCAGCGTTCCAGACCTTATTTATTCTCGAACACCTTAGCTCCCGCTATTGTTGGTGCCTCCATAAAAGTATTCGAGCTTTTAGATAAAGGATCAGAACTAATGCAAAAAGTAAAAGATAATACTGCCTATTTCAAAAAAGGGATTAAAGATGCAGGTTTCGAAATTATTGACGGAAACTCTGCCATCGTTCCTGTTATGCTCAGAGATGCTAAACTTTCTCAAGTAATGGCAGATAAGCTTTTAGAGGAAGGAATTTATGTAATTGGGTTTTTCTACCCTGTAGTTCCCAAAGGTGAAGCTCGAATTCGAGTTCAACTTTCAGCTGCGCATACTCAAGAACAAATTGACAAAGCGATTGCCGCATTTACCAAAATAGGAAAAGAATTAAAAATCATATAATATCTTAAAATAAATAAGTATCAGCATTGTTTTCTGCTAGAAAAATCAAAGTAATTCATAAATTATTGATTTTTTATGAAAAATGCTTGGTTTATAAAAATGAAGAAAGTATTTTTGATTTTTAATTATTTAAAACAAATGCATTATGAAACATCTTAGCAAATTCTTAATGGCTGCTGTGTTTATTTTTAGTTGTACATTTATATCAAATGCACAGACCAAAAATAACCCTTGGGCAGTAGGAATTGAGACCAATGTTGTAGATTTCTATCCCGTCGGAGCCAGCGCACCACAAGGTCCCTTGTTTAGCAAATTTGTTGATCTTGAAGATCACTGGAACTACCTTCCTGCAATTTCCAAACTATCTGTAATGAGGTATTTGGGAGCCGGATTCTCTTTTGGAGTTGAAGGTTCAATCAACAAAGTCGATAAATTTGGAGACATGAAAATCGACGAAATATCGTATTATTCTGCCGGAGCAAATTTCCAGTACAGCTTTGCCCACATGATATACGGCAGTCAAGGAGGTTGGTTTGATCCTTATTTACAAGCAGGAGCAAACGCAACTTGGCTTGATGGTACTCCGGAGTACATGGGAACATTGGGTTTAGGATTTAATTTCTGGATTAATGATCACTTTGCTGTGACTCTGAACTCTACTTACAACGGTTCATTAAACCATAATTACACCAACTACAGTCACTTCCAACACGCTGCAGGTATTAAAATTGCCGTGGGCGGAATTGATACGGATGGAGATGGAATTTATGATAAATACGACGATTGTCCGAATGAACCGGGATTGCCTGAGTTCAACGGTTGTCCGGATACCGACGGTGATGGAATCCCCGATCACTTAGACGAATGTCCAAACAGACCGGGATTACCGGAATTCAATGGTTGCCCTGATACTGATGGTGACGGAATCCCCGATGATTTAGACGAATGTCCTACTGAACCCGGATTACCTGAACACGATGGCTGTCCTGATTCTGATGGTGATGGAATTCCAGATCACTTAGACGAATGTCCAAATGAACCCGGACCAAAAGAAAACAACGGATGTCCTTGGCCTGATAGAGATGGTGACGGAGTTCCTGATCACTTAGATCAGTGCCCGGATACCCCCGGACCTGCTTCAAATCACGGTTGTCCAGAAATTCCTGATGAGCCGGTAGTGAAGCAGCTTAATGAGTACTCAAAATCTATCGAGTTTGATTTAAGTAAAGCAACTATTCGAGAAGAGTCTCACGGAGCACTTCAGTCTATTGCTGATGTGATGAAAGATTATCCGACAGCTGAATTCTTTTTAGCAGGATTTACAGACAGTACCGGAAGCGCAGCAATCAATGAACGACTCTCTAACGAGCGAGCAAATTCTGTTCGATCCTATTTAGTTGATGAATTAGGAATCAAAGCTGATCGTTTGACCGCAAAAGGTTATGGACCGAAAAACCCCATTGCAACCAATAAAACTGCAGAGGGACGTCAGAAAAACAGAAGAGTTGAAATCATGTTGAAAAAAGATCAAGAAGAATTGGAAGAGAACTTGGAGTAATTCTCTAAAACCTTATCTTTGAACAACTTAAAAACGCCTTTCAAATTATAAAATGAAGGGCGTTTTCTTTATATTTACCCCCATGCAAAGCTTTCTAAAAGATACCCTCAATCACTTTCTCCATCAAGAGAAAATAAATATAGAAAAAACAACATTTATCCTCCCGGGGAAAAGAGCCGGAAGCTTTTTAAGGCATCTTTTAAAAACCCAAACAAATTATTCCGGATTTGTTCCTGAAATACTAAGCATAGAAGAATTAGCAACCAAAATTACCGGATTGAAAGCCTTAGATAAAACCAATTCACTTTTTAGATTTTACCAAACTTATTGCAAAGTAACCTCGGAAGAAGACCGTGAAAAATTTGAAACATTCTACAGTTGGGCACAAACCCTGATTGAAGATTTTAATGAAATCGACAGATATCTCATCCCGACGCAACCGTTTTTTAATTATTTAAGTGATATTAAAAATATTGAACATTGGTCCCTTGCCTCCCCTCAAACAGAAATGGTCAAAAACTATTTAAACTTCTGGAACAACTTAGCCAATTACCACGAAGCATTTATTGAAGATCTTTTATCGCAAAAAGAAGCTTATCAAGGGCTAATCTTTAGAATTGCTGCAAAACAGATAAACGAGTTTTTAAATTCCACTGAAAATCAAATGGTTTTTATAGGATTCAATGCGCTAAACAAAGCTGAACAACATATTATTCAAACCGTTTTATCTCAAAATCGAGGAGAGGTATTTTGGGATATCGACAAGTATTTCTTGGACAACAAAACCCATGAAGCCGGTCGATTTATTCGCAGTCATCAACAAAGCTGGGCTTATTATCAAGATGAAAAAAACTCGTTAAAATGGATTGGAGAACATTATTCCAATGATAAAACAACCATAGAAACAATAGGAATTCCTCAAAACATCGGTCAAGCCAAATATGTAGGTTCTATTTTAGAAGAAGAAGATTTAAAAAATACGGCTGTTATTTTGAATGACGAAGGTTTGCTTTTCCCCATATTAAACTCCCTCCCTGCCAAAGTCGATAAAGTTAATATCACCATGGGATTAGCCTTGGATAAAACTCCCCCAGCTTCATTATTTGAAACTCTTTTTAAAATCCAAAACGACAGCGAAACTTCAATTTATCACAAAAATGTTTTAGATGTATTAACGCATCCTGTCATTAAAAGAGTGATGGGTAAAACTGCCGATAAAATCCGCGCGAACATTATTTCGGAAAATCTTGTTTTCATCAGCCTACCCAATTTGACTGAACAAACCTCAGGCGTAAACAAAGAAATATTTGAAAACTGTTTTACCGACTACAAAAACAACATTCCTGAATTTCTAAATGCGATGAGGCG
Organism: Flavobacteriaceae bacterium; assembly: GCA_035303085.1. GTDB lineage: Bacteria > Bacteroidota > Bacteroidia > Flavobacteriales > Flavobacteriaceae > JAJYSO01. The sequence goes on along the minus strand of DATGSA010000132.1, from coordinate 10,298 downwards.
GTTAACCGAATTATTACGCCCGGAAGACGCAACTCGGCACGCCTTGGAAACGCAGTATCTATTTCAATTTAATAAGGTTTTTAAAAAGCTCTCCAATCTTTTAGCAAATAATAATCCCCTGACAGAAACCAAAACTTTTCATCGGATATATACTGACATTTTACAGACAGAAACATTAGACTTTAGCGGAACTCCTTTTGATGGTTTGCAGATCATGGGAATGCTCGAATCCCGGGTTTTAGATTATGAAACTGTGATTCTCACTTCTGTAAATGAGGGGAAATTACCCGGTGGAAAGTCAACAAATTCATTTATTCCGTACGATTTAAAAAGACAATACGGACTGCCTACCTATCGGGAGAAAGACGCTGTTTATTCCTATCATTTTTATAGATTATTACAACGAGCAAAAAAAGTATACCTGCTATACAACTCAGAAACTTCCGGTTTAAATTCCGGTGAAAAAAGCAGATTTATCACTCAATTAGAAATCGAAAGTCCAAAAAATAAGGAGCTGATTTCTAAAACCATCAGTCCAAAGGTAAATCCGACTAAACTCGAGGAGGAACAAATCAGTATTACAAAAACGCCTGAAATTCTTGATATTTTAAAAAAACGAGCTGCGAAAGGATTTTCTCCCTCAGCGCTTACCACTTATATCAGAAATCCAGTCGATTTTTATAAGAGATATGTTTTGGGAATTCAAGAGGAGGACGAAGTTGAAGAAACCGTGGCTGCAAGAACTTTGGGAACAGTGGTTCACGACACCCTTGAAGTTTTTTATAAACCCTTTGAAGGCCGGGACATACATAAAAAGGATCTCGATGAAATGCTTTCAAAAATCGATTTGGAGATTCAAAAACAATTTGCTAAACACTATAGTGAAGCTCCTTTACAGGAAGGGAAAAACTTGATTATATTTGAAATTGCCAAACGGTTTATCTTAAATTTCCTCAATCGAGAAAAGCAAAATTTAAAAAAGGGCAAGCTTACAATTCTTCATATTGAAAGCGACATGCTTCGTCAGGAAATAGATATTCCGGAATTTGATTTTCCGATATATATTTTGGGGAAAGTAGATCGCGTAGATCGGTTTAATGATCAAGTGCGTATTATTGATTATAAAACCGGAAATGTCATAACCTCCAATCTCCGATTAACTGAGCCCGATTTATTGACCACCGATGAAAAATACAATCAAGCCTTTCAAGTTTTGAGCTATGCGAGCATGCTTCAAAGCAAAAGAAACCTTGACAATGCTCAGGCCGGGGTCATATCATTTAAAAATTTGAAAGAAGATTTCATGCCTTTTAAATATAAAGATGAAGCAAGTGGCAAAGAATTAGACCAAATCGATAAAAATGTCTTAGCTTTATTCCAAGGAGAATTAAAGGCTCTTCTCCGAGAAATTTTTGATATTAATATTCCTTTTACTGAAAAAGAATAATAATATGATAAGTGAAAAACAGTTTGTAATTGAGGGGCAACACGACAAGCCCATACTACTTGATGTAACTTACCCAAAGACTAATCAACCCAAGCAGATAATAATTTTCTGCCATGGGTATAAAGGATTTAAAGATTGGGGGGCTTGGAATTTGGTTGCGGATAAGTTTGCGGAAAACGATTTCTTTTTTATCAAATTTAATTTTTCCCACAACGGCGGAACAATTGAAAATCCCATTGACTTCCCGGATCTCGAAGCATTTGCACAAGACAACTTTTCCAAGCAATTAGACGATCTTCAAAGTGTGATAGATTGGATATTAACCACCAAAGAATTTCTAAGTGAAGCCGATGTTCAAAACTTAAACCTCATCGGTCACAGTCGTGGCGGAGGGATAGTATTGATAAAAGCAGCAGAAAACAAACAGGTAAAAAAAATAGCTACTTGGGCCAGTGTCAATAATTTTGATCGTGCTTTTCCAACCGGAAAAGAACTGGAAAAATGGAAAGAAAATGGAGTTAGATATGTAGAAAACTCCAGAACTAAACAACAGCTACCACATAATTATCAGTTTTATGAGGACTTCAAAAAAAATGAAGATAGGTTTGATTTTAAAAAAGCAAGCAGACAAGTAAAAACTCCATTTTTAATTGTACACGCTAAAGATGACACGACAGTAAAGTTTGAAGATGCCAAAAAACTACACAGAATGAACTCCAAAAGCGAGTTGTTTATAATCCCTAAAGGAGGACATACCTTTGGAGCAAAACATCCTTGGCAAAAAGAACGCCTACCAGAATCTTTAAAAAAAACTGTAGATAAAACAGCAGAGTTTTTTAAAGCCGGTCCAAAGATCAAAATATGATAATCAAGAAAACCAATAAAATATTTCCTTGAATTAAACGGCTACATTTCTACCACAAAACATTTTCTATCTTCAAAAATATGCTTATTTTTGTCGCTTTCAAATTCAGGGGGATTAGCTCAGTTGGCTAGAGCGCCACGCTGGCAGCGTGGAGGTCATCGGTTCGAGTCCGATATTCTCCACATAAATCCGTCATCGAAAATATCGATGACGGATTTTTCAGTTATACAGAAATCAAACAAAGATAATTTTTCGTTTGTTTTTCTAACTTATATTTCCCTTATCTCAGACTTCTACATCCATAATCACTGGTTAAAACGAAGCGATTCACTTCAGCCAATTCGCCTATATCCTTGATTATCAATCCTATGCGACCAAACGCTTCTTTTGAAACTCTTTACTTAGAATCCTTCTAAATTGTATGGTTTTGACAAATCAAAACCCTATCTTTGCCGGAAGAAATCTTAGGGAGACTTTCTAAGTTTTATTCAATTTTCAAATTAGACAAAAGATTATGGATAGATATACTGAAAATGAACTAAAGAAGGAGTTGGAAAATCAGGAGTATGAATATGGGTTTACGACCAATGTGGAAGCTGATACAATCCCTCCAGGATTAAATGAAGATACCATTCGTTTAATTTCCAAAAAGAAGGACGAGCCGGAATGGTTGACTGAATGGCGTTTAGATGCTTTACGTATTTGGCAAAAGATGGAGATGCCGGATTGGGCAAAACTCGAACTGGAAGAGATAGACTATCAAGCTATTTCTTATTACTCCGCTCCTAAATCAGGTCCCAGATATCAAAGTTTGGATGAAGTGGATCCCGAAATGCTAGATACATTCAATAGGTTGGGAATTTCTATTGAAGAACAGAAACGAATTGCAGGAGTTGCCATGGATATTGTAATGGACTCAACCTCAGTGGCCACTACTTTCCAAGAAAACCTTGCTGAACTGGGAATCATTTTTTGCCCGATTTCGGAAGCTGTGCAGAAATATCCTGAATTAGTCAGAAAATATTTAGGAACAGTTGTACCCAAAACAGACAACTTCCAATCTGCACTTAATTCAGCTGTATTTAGTGACGGTTCTTTCTGCTATATCCCAAAAGGTGTAAAATGTCCGATGGAGTTATCAACATATTTCCGTATCAATCAAGCGGGAACCGGACAATTTGAACGTACCTTAGTTATTGCAGACAAAGACAGCTATGTCAGTTACCTTGAGGGATGTACTGCACCGATGCGAGAAGAACATCAACTTCACGCTGCTGTAGTTGAACTGATTGCTTTAGATGGCGCTGAGATTAAATACAGCACCATCCAAAACTGGTATCCGGGAACCAAAGACGGAAAAGGTGGGGTTTTAAACTTGGTAACCAAACGAGGTTTGTGTGAAGACAACGCAAAAATCAGCTGGACCCAAGTAGAAACAGGAAGTGCAGTAACCTGGAAATACCCAAGCTGTGTGCTTAAAGGTGATAACTCTGTAGGTGAATTTTATTCTATTGCAGTTACAAACAACCACCAGCAAGCCGACACAGGAACCAAAATGGAACACCTCGGCAAAAACACCAAAAGTACCATTATCTCAAAAGGAATTTCAGCCGGAAATTCTCAAAACACGTATCGCGGTTTAGTGCGAATAGGACGGAATGCCAAGAATGCAAGAAATTTCACCGAATGCGATTCATTGTTATTGGGTAATACTTGCGGGGCACATACCTTCCCTTACATTGATATTAAAAACGATACGGCCCAATTAGAACACGAGGCTACTACCACAAAAATTGGAGAAGATCAAATCTTCTACTGCAACCAACGTGGTATAGATATCGAAAAAGCTATCGCGCTAATTGTAAATGGGTACGGAAAAGAAGTTCTAAACAAACTCCCTATGGAATTTGCAGCTGAAGCACAGAAACTTCTCGAGATTACACTTGAAGGCTCAGTGGGCTAAGAAATCAATTAACACACGCAATAACAAATGAAAAAATCGCTCTTTGTTTTAAGTTTAATAGCCCTGGTATTTACGGGTTGTAAAAATGAAAAGAAACAATCTGAAAGTACTGAAGAGGACGACACAGTAGCTCCCACCGAAGAAAAGTCAACAGAAATCATCAAAAAAGACAGTGATGGAAACACGGTCTTAATCGGTGACTTTATTTATAGTGATGGTGCTGCTGTTATTAACGGCAAAGACTTTATCTATGGAATTGTTTTAGATTCTATGGCTAACGTCTTAACTGAAAAGGTTAAACCAATAAAACAGGATGAGTATGATATGATTCCTGTAGCAATTAAAGGGAAAATAAAACCCAACCCTAAAAAGGATGGTTGGGATGAAGTGGTGGAAATCACTAAAATTATCAATATATCCAAATCAAAATCAAATAAAGAAGCTATTGAAATCAATAGCAACTAAAAGTTTATAGACTATGTTAAAGATAAAAAATCTACATGCCAATATAGAAGGCAATGAAATTTTAAAAGGCGTTGATTTAGAAATCAACTCCGGCGAGATCCATGCAATTATGGGACCTAACGGATCCGGGAAAAGCACATTGGCCGCCGTTGTCGCTGGAAATGAAGATTACGAAGTGACCGAAGGCGAAATTTACATGGAAGGAGAGGAAATTTCAGAATTGGCTCCAGAGCAAAGAGCTCACAGAGGTTTATTTCTTTCTTTTCAATACCCTATAGAAATCCCCGGGGTTTCGGTAATGAATTTTATGCGAGTTGCCATCAATGAAACTCGCAAAGCAAGAAATCAAGAGAAAATGTCTGGAAGAGAAATGTTGAAATTGATGAGAAGTAATGCAGCCTTGCTTGATATTGATCAGAAATTCCTACAACGTTCATTAAACGAAGGGTTCTCCGGTGGAGAGAAGAAACGTAATGAAATTTTCCAATTAGCTATGATGGATCCAAAATTAGCCATTCTTGATGAAACGGATTCCGGATTGGATATCGATGCCCTTAGAGTAGTTGCTGATGGTATCAACAAATTACGTCGTGGAGACAATGCCACTTTGTTGATTACGCACTACCAAAGATTATTACAGTATGTCGTTCCGGATTATGTCCACGTCTTAATGGATGGAAAAATCGTGAAAAGCGGAGGTAAAGAACTCGCTATGGAGCTTGAAGAAAAAGGCTACGACTGGTTAACAAAAGAGGTTCAAGAAGCTTAAGCCTTCTGAGCCTCCACCGGATTTTACTTTTTGTTGTTTTTTCCATTAAACCGGATTACAAACAGCATCAAAAGATTCTAAATTAGGAGAGTTATTCTCCACAATTAAGTAGAAATTAAATTATGGAATTAAAAGATAAATTAATCTCATCATACGCCTCTTTCGAAAAAGAAAATCAAATGGATGAGCAAATGCTCAACATCAGAAAAGAGGCCATAAAAACCTTTAAGAACAAGGGTTTTCCTTCAAGAAAGGATGAAACATGGAGATATACGTCATTGCGTCCTGTTTTGAGAGAAACTTATAGTCTATTTCCAAAAACGGAAAAGAAACTGAGTTTTGACGAAATTGAAGAATATTTGGTAGATGATTTAGACTCCTACCGAATGATTTTTGTAGATGGCGTTTATTCAGTAGAGCACAGTAAACTGACTGATGACAAATTTGAAATAAGCACCTTGTCAGCTGCCTTGGAAAATGAAAAACACGAAGAAATCCTTAAGGACCATTATAACAATATCCGACCAAAGGACGATAGTTTAAGCGCCTTAAACACTGCATTTAGCAAAGAAGGAGCTTTCGTTCATATCAAAAAAGGTCAAGCGCTTGACAAGCCTTTGCAAATCTTATTTCTATCGACAGGCAGTGAACCGGCTATGATGCTACAACCGCGAAACTTGGTGGTGATAGGAGAAAATGCGCAGGCTAAAATCATAGAACGTCATGTGAGTACAACCGATAATCCGGTTTTTACCAATTCAGTCACCGAGATTTTTGCCGGTAAATATGCATTAATGGATTATTACAAAATTCAAAAAGACAGAGATAGTGCAACTCTTATCGACAATACTTATGTAGACCAACGTGACAACAGCAATGTTTCTATCCAAACTTTTGCTTTAGGCGGAAAATTGCTCAGAAATCATTGGAAGGCAACTCAAAATGGAGCGTATTTAGATACCACTTTCAAAGGGGTTACTTTGCTGAACAACAGACAGCAGGCAGATCATGTCACCTTGGTACATCACGCTCAGCCTAACAATGAAAGTCATCAAGATTTCAAAGGGATGTTTGATGATCGTTCAAAAGGGGTATTTGATGGCTACATTTTAGTCGATCGAATAGCACAGAAAACCAATGGTTATCAAAAAAGTGATAATATATTATTGAGTGATCGCGCTGTTTCGCACGCTAAACCTCAGCTGGAGATTTATGCTGATGACGTATTGTGCAGTCACGGATCAACAGTGGGACAAATAGACGAAAATGCACTACAATATCTTCGTACAAGAGGAATTCCTGAAAAGGAAGCCAGGGCCTTGATGATGTATGCTTTCTGTAGCAGCGTTCTAAGCACTGTCACCATTCCTGAACTCCAGAAAAATGCGGATGCATGGATTGCTCGTAAACTTGGAGTAGATATGGGATTCCACGATTAAACAATTATGAGTATGGTTACCGACGAAATTTTAGATATTGAAAAAATCAGGGCTGACTTCCCGATACTTTCTCGTAAAGTAAACGGAAATCCCCTGATATATTTTGATAATGCCGCTACTTCGCAGACCCCTAAACAGGTGATTGAGAAGATTGTGGATTATTATGAAAATCACAATTCCAATGTGCACCGAGGCGTACATCAAATTTCTCAAGAAGCCACGGATCTGATTGAAAATGCGCGAGATATTCTCCAATCACATTTTAATGCAAAAAAGAGAGAAGAGATTATCCTGACCGGCGGAACCACTGATGGCATAAATCTTATTGCAAATGGATTTACCGCCCTCCTAAAAGAAGGAGATGAAGTAATTATTTCCGAAATGGAACATCACTCCAATATAGTTCCTTGGCAAATTTTATGTGAAAAAACAGGCGCTAAGTTGAAAGTGATCCCGATGACCCAAGAAGGGGAATTAAATATGGTAGCATTCAACAAGCTTTTTTCTGACAAGACCAAATTGGTATTTGTCACTCATATTTCAAATGCCTTGGGCACCATTAATCCGGTCAAAGAAATCATAAAAAAAACCCATGACCATGGAGCCGCGATTTTAGTGGATGGCGCACAAGCCACGCCACATCAGAAAGTCGATGTCCAAGAATTGGATGTTGATTTCTATGTCGCCTCCGCCCATAAAATGTACGGACCAACAGGAATCGGAATTTTGTATGGAAAAGAGGAGTGGCTTGATAAATTACCTCCTTACAGAGCAGGTGGCGAAATGATTGATCAGGTTACTTTAGAAAAAAGCACCTACGCTCCCCTGCCTTTCAAATTTGAGGCAGGAACACCAAATATAGCCGGAGCAATTGCTTTTGGCAGAGCGGTTGAGTATTTAAATGAAATCGGATTCGAAAAAATTGAAGCTTACGAACGTGAGCTTCTTCGCTATGCCACCAAAAAATTGTTAGAAATTGAAGGATTGAGGATTTATGGAACATCTGCCAATAAGACAGCAGTAATTTCATTTAACATCAAAGGCTTGCATCCTTATGACATTGGCTCGATTGTTGATAAATTAGGAATTGCAGTACGAACGGGGCATCACTGTGCTCAGCCTTTAATGGATTATTATAAAATTCCCGGCACTGTTCGTGCATCTTTTGCTTTCTACAATACCAAAGAAGAAATCGATTTCTTTGTAGAGGCAGTAAATCGTGCAAAAACTATGTTATCATGAAAACAAAATTTATAAGTCTTATCCTGTTTGCTTTGATCATGTCATGCAAAAGCCAAAAAGTGAGTTATGAAAACTCCGAATCATTAAATTCGGGTAATTATGCAGTAACCGCGCTTGGTGATGAGGATATCTCTAATAAAAATTTAAGTCTGAACATCGACTTAACCAAAGATATCATTTCAGGGTATTCGGGTTGTAATAATTTTACAGCGGAATTAACCACTGAAGAAAACTCTTTAAAAACCGGTGATGCCGGTGTTACTATGCGTTACTGCGATGGCGATATGGACTTGGAAAGAAAGTTCCTTGGGAATTTAAGAAAAATTGATTCCTATAAATTAGAGAATGGTGTTCTAACTTTAATAGGAAAAGATGGAGAAACACTGATCAAAGCAAATCAAATGCAGACAGAATTAAAAAGTGGTAATTATAAAGTATTGACTGTTGATGGAAAAGATGTAACGAAAGAAGAGCTTTCAATCAACATCGACACCGATAATAAACGCTTTGCCGGAAACACCGGATGCAATACTTTTGGAAGTGAATATGAACTCAATGGAAACACCGTAGAAATGGGTATGGCCAGAGTGACCAAAATGTACTGTGAAGGTAAAATGAAATTGGAAAACAGCTTCTTAAAGAATCTGAAGAATATACATTCCTTTGAATATGATGGAGATCAACTCCAATTAAAATCAGAAGAAGGAGAAGTAATTATTTTAGCAGAACAAACGAATTGATAAATCAGAAAATAGAATAATGATGCAAATTGAGGAAATACAAGACGAAATTGTCGATGAATTTTCCATGTTTGAAGATTGGATGCAACGTTATGAGTATTTAATTGATCTTGGAAAGTCACTACCTCTTATTGCGGAGGAGCATAAAACAAAGGATAAGTTAATCAAAGGCTGTCAAAGCCAAGTATGGGTGCATGCAGAAATGCAGGATGGTAAATTGATATTTACTGCAGATTCTGATGCTTTTATCACCAAAGGAATTATCTCTTTATTGATTAGAGTCTTATCAAATCAAACCCCGCAAGATATTGCTGAAACCGATATCACATTTATCGACGAAATCGGATTAAAAGAACATTTATCGCCTACCAGAGCGAATGGATTAGTAAATATGATTAAGCAATTGAAGTTATATGCAGTTGCTTATCAAGCAAAATTAAATTAAAAAAATAAAATTATGGCAACTAAACAAAATATAAATGTAAACCAATTAGGAGAACAGATTATCGGAGCTATAAAAACAGTTTACGATCCCGAAATTCCTATTGATGTTTACGAACTCGGATTGATTTATGACGTGATGATCAACGAAGAAAACTTGGATGTAAAAATCCTCATGACGTTGACCACTCCAAACTGCCCGGTAGCCGAAAGTTTACCGGCCGAAGTAAAAGAAAAAGTTCGATCTGTTGAGAATGTAAACAACGTAGAATTGGAGCTGACCTTTGACCCACCTTGGGGACAAGAGCTGATTAGCGAAGCAGGCAGATTGGAGTTAGGAATGTTATAATTCCAACAAAAAAGATATAAAAACCGGCTTTCTTTGAGAGAGCCGGTTTTTTTATGGGGCAATATTAAAATTCTGCCATATTTCCTTTTTTATATTATTAACATTTGTTAGGTTTATGCACCCTGTTCATCATCGTTTAATCCCATCGGAGCGGTTGTAAGCAATTTTACTACGCACTAACTCTTTTTAGACCTGATCAATCGGGCTTAGACTAAAACTTCAACAAACAATTTGTAACTCAAATGAAAACATCAACCATCTTCCTTTTGCTTTTTTCTCTTCTAATCAGTGTTTCTTGCAGTAAAAAAAAGGAGGATATCGATGCGGATAACCCTTTTCATTATAGAGAATATATTTCTCACCGCGCTCAACCTTCACATTCAGTTACAGACCCCATAACGATTCATCTTTCCCAACCTATCGACTTTATAGAGGAAGGCGAAGAACTATCAAATCGTTATATAGAAATAAAACCCAAAGTAAAGGGTAAACTGATCATGGAGTCATCTGATCGATTAGTGTTTTATCCCGAAAACCAGCTTCAACCCAACACAGATTATACAGTAACCTTAAAGTTG
>DATGSA010000131.1:0-7983 GCA_035303085.1 Flavobacteriaceae bacterium | reverse complement strand
AGCAAGAATCGTGGAGTGGCCTATATGGGTCCTGGAACAGTAGAAGTAAAAGACATCGATTATCCCAAGTTAGCTTTGGGCGATCGAAAATGTGAACACGGTGTTATTCTCAAAATCATTACCACCAATATTTGTGGCTCCGACCAACACATGGTACGGGGAAGGACAACTGCCGAAAAAGGCATGATTTTGGGACATGAAATAACCGGAGAAGTTATAGAACTTGGACGTGACGTTGAGTTTATTAAAAAAGGAGATATCGTTTCCGTACCGTTTAATGTGGCTTGCGGACGATGCCGAAATTGTAAAGCCGGACAGACCGGTATTTGTTTAAACGTAAATGACAGTCGTCCGGGAGGTGCCTATGGATATGTTGATATGGGCGGTTGGGTCGGAGGCCAAGCCGATTATGTGATGGTTCCTTATGCTGATTTTAACCTTCTGAAATTTCCTGATAAGGATCAAGCGATGGAAAAAATATTGGACCTAACTATGCTTTCTGATATTCTGCCGACAGGATTTCACGGAGCGGTTACCGCAGGCGTAACAGCCGGATCAGTGGTTTATATTGCCGGAGCAGGGCCTGTGGGACTTGCTTGTGCAGCGGCTTGTCATTTATTAGGTGCTGCCGTAGTTATTGTCGGCGATATGATTGAAGAAAGATTGGAGCAAGCCAGAAGTTTTGGATCTGAGACAATCAACTTGAGCAATGGTGTTCCGGTGGAAGAACAAATCCGGATGATTGTCGGGATTCCCGAAGTAGATTGCTTTGTGGATTGCGTTGGTTTTGAAGCCAGCGGTCACGGAGAACACGCTGGAGAAGAAAAGCCCGCAACGGTATTAAACCAAGCGATGGAAATCACAAGAGCAGGAGGTGGAATTGGCGTTTCCGGAATCTATGTTACCGAGGATCCCGGGGCAGAAGATAAAGATGCCAAAAAAGGTAGTTTGAAGATCCGTTTTGGACTGGGTTGGGCAAAATCCCATTGTTTCCATACCGGACAAACCCCGGTGATGAAATATAACAGACAACTGATGAACGCTATATTACATGATAAAATCGACATCGCTAAAGCGGTAAATGTGGAAGTAATCAGTTTAGATCAAGCTCCTCGAGGATATCAAGAGTTCGATTCCGGCGTAGCCAAAAAGTTTGTTATCGATCCGCATGGAATGATCAGTTAAAAACTGAACTGTTTTCATAAGTTTAATGACTATTTGAATAAGTAAAAACTACTTTTCAAAACTTAATTTTGCAAATACAATTAATCAATAAAACTTAATTATTATGAATATTACATTAGCACAAGCTGAAAAAGCAATTGCTGCAGCCAAAGATAAAGCCAAAGCAATCGATACCAAAATGAATATTGCCATCGTAGATGCGGGCGCCAATTTAGTGGCCTTCAACCGTATGGACGGCGCATGGCTCGGATCATTAGATATCTCAATCAAAAAAGCGAAAACAGCTCGCTTTTTTGATATGAATTCCGGTCAAGTTGGAGAGTTATCTCAACCCGGAGGTTCTTTATACAATATCGAACACTCCAACGACGGATTGATTACCTTCCCAGGCGGAATTCCGATTAAAAATAAAGACGGAGAAATCATCGGTGCGATTGGTGTCAGTGGAAGTGTGGTTGAAGATGACCACGCGGTAGCGACAGCTGGAGCAGAAGCTTTATAAAGCACAGCATATTTATCAAAATGATCAAGAGGATAGTTAATTTTAATTATCCTCTTTTTTATGGCATTATTTTGATTTATATAAATACGCTTTTAGTGTTAATTATATAAAGCCTTTAAAAAGTTTGTCAGGTTGTTTTGAACTAAATTATCGAAAGTTAAACAATTAAGCTTTTTAATAATTTGAAAATTCTATTTGCGATAAAAGAGATTTGGGTTCAATCCAACTCAAATCACTCTGGAAAAGTTTTTCTCTCTTTTTATTTATATTTTGGAAGTTATTGAATCGACATCATTGTTTTTAAACCTATCGTTTTGAGTACTATTTCCCATTTTATCTCATTGAATTTCAGTAAACTGCAAAAGTTCTTCAAAAGCACTGATTTTTCTAAAGCCATTCGAGTGGGGATTGCGATTACCCTTCCGATAATAATCGGTCTTCAATTGGGATATTTTGAAGTTGGGTTAGCACTCAGTTTTGGCGCCTTTTGGAGTTCACCCAGTGATGTTAGTGGTAATTTTCGACATAAAATTATAGGTATTCTCATTTCTGCAGGATTAGTTACTATTGTCAGTTTTATAGGAGGTTACTTGCATTACGAAACATGGATATCCCTTCCTATTTTAGGCGTTCTAGCTTTTGGACTTTCTTTTATTTCGGTCTATGGTCTTCGGGCTTCGTTAATTAGTTTTTCAGGCCTTTTAGCACTGGTGTTGGCCTTTGCCAATGATTCAGAAAATTTGGAAATTTATCAATATGCTTTGCTGGTAGGTGTTGGAGGACTTTGGTATTTGTTCTTGACCATAATTTGGTATCTACTGAATCCAAAAAAAGAAACAGAGGAGTTATTGACTGAAACTTATGAACTTACCGCAGAATTTATTGAGATACGAGGAAAGTTACTCAACCCAAATGAAGACCGTGAAAAATTACAGTCGAAGCTGTTAAGATTAAAAAGCAAACTTACCGAGAACCATAAGACCTTGAGAGAAATTCTGATTCTTTTTAGAAAGACTGCCGGCAGTTCAAATTACCATGATGAACGTTTGCTGGTACTGGCAGAATTAATCGGAATGATGGAAAAGGCCGTTGCCAATCCAGTGAATTATGATCGAATGGATAAGCTCTTTAATCAACACCCTCAATTTATTGGATTATTTCAAGATTTGATTTTTAAAATGGCCGATCAGATGTGGATGATTTCTGAGACGGGAAACAACAAAATAGAACTGATCAAAAACGATGGTATAAAACAATGTTTTGAAGATTTAAGGCAAGAAGTAGCTCTATTGACTGAAACTTTGGATTACGAGGATTTTCTTATCCTTCAAAATTTGTTGGAATATCAGGAAAAACAGTTTAAGAAACTAAAACAAATAAAATGGTTGTTAAACGATCCTGATATAACGAAAGCTGATTTTATCGATAGAAAAACTGCTAAGGACTTCGTTGTGTTTCAAGATTATAACCCGATGTTATTAATTGGGAATTTCAATTTTAAGTCTGCTGTATTTAGACATTCTGTTCGTTTGGCAATTACAATTATGATAGGTTTTGCGATAGGATCGATTTTCGCCGTTCAAAACCCTTATTGGATTTTGTTAAGTATTATCGTCATTATGCGCCCCAGCTACGGCCTGACAAAAGATCGAGCTAAAGATCGTATGATTGGCACCCTTGTTGGCGCAGCGATTGCCCTGGGTACTGTTTTCTTTATACAACACCCTTATTTATATGGAGTTCTGGGGGTGATTTCTTTAGTGATTGCACTTTCTTTAATGCAAAAAAGCTATAAGACTTCGTCGACTTTCATCACGCTTGGTATAGTTTTTATCTATGCTATTCTTCAACCTGATATTTTGACAGTGGTAAAATTCCGCATATTGGACACCCTTGTGGGAGCAGGTCTGTCTTTTATGGCGATGTTATGGCTCCTGCCTACATGGGAGTTTACTGAAATTAATGAAAACATTGAAAAAAGTGTAATGAACAACAAGGATTTCCTCTCTGAAATCGCCGAATATTATCAGCAGAAAGGAAATATTCCAGTCTCTTATAATATAGCCCGTAAACATGCATTTTTGGAAGTGTCTAATTTAAACGAAGCCTTCCAACGTATGGCACAAGAACCCAAGTCGAAACAAAAAGAAATGGATACGGTGTACCAACTGGTACTTTTGAATCATAATTTTTTATCTTCATTGGCTTCAATAAGTTCATATATTCAGCATCATGAGACTACAGAAGCCTCCGAAGATTTCAAGATTGTAACAAAAAAGATAGAACAAAACCTGGAGCATGTACTCCGATGTTTAAATGGTGAAAAAAGGGATATAATCAAAACCTCCTCTGAATCCGACAGACTTTTTAGAGAGCAGATATCGACTTTTAACTCTTTGGAAGTCAGAAATTTGGAAACTATGGAAAAAGAAGTCATACGTGGATTTCAAGAGACGCATTTGGTTTGGGAGCAACTGGAATGGCTCCTTTCGATCAGCAATGAAATGCTAAATCTTGCCGTTGTGCTAAAACCGGATTAATTAAAAAATGGCCGGTGATGGGACCCAAGCAGAAATCATCCTTCAAAAAAACAACTTTTCTCTCTGCAAACAGCTTAAAAAAGTTGCGACGAATGCACGAATAATTTTCATAAAGTCCAATTAAATTGAAACAGGAATCAAACTCCCTTCCCTCCCGGGAAGGGTTGGGGATGGGACCCAAGCAGAAATCACCCTTCAAAAAAACAACTTTTCTCTCTGCAAACAGCTTAAAAAAGTTGCCACGAATGCACGAATAATTTTCATAAAGTCCAATTAAATTGAAACAGGAATCAAACTCTCTTCCTTTAGGCGCTGTTTTGAGCGGAGTCGAAATAAAGAGCTGGAGAAGGTTCATGAAGTAAGAAAAAATCATCTTTTATAAAAAAAAATGTTCTTTGAGGAAACAGCCCCAAAGGTCACTTTAAATTCACGACTATATTTCTTAAAGTCCAATAAAATTAAAACAAAAAACCAAACTCCCTTCCCTCCCGGGAAGGGTTGGGGATGGGACCCAAGTAGAAATCATCCTTCAAATAAAAACAATCTGCTCTCTTCAAAACAACCCCAATTCGCAAGCCCTGTTTTCTATTTTAATAGTCAACCCTTCTAAAATATGTTTTTACTCAAAAAATGTGTTAATCCGTTGCGATTTTCGTGTGTGATTCTGTAATTTCATTTCATCAAATACGGAAAATCAGTAGCTATGAGTGATCAGGATAAAGCAAACGATTTTGAATTGGAAAACAAGGAGTGGTTGGATTCTTACCGGTGGGTTCTTCAAAATGAATCCAAAGAACGAGCAGAAGAATTATTGGAATTGTTGCGCGATGAAGCCGTAAAAAATGGAATATCGGCCGCGGGAAGGTTAACCACACCCTATTACAACACCATTCCGGTGGACGATGAAGTGGCTTACCCCGGAAACCTGAATCTCGAAGAACAGCTTACAAGTTATATTCGATGGAATGCCATGGCGATGGTCTCTAAAGCCAATGCAAAAAATGAAGGCATTGGCGGACATATTTCCACTTATGGTTCTATTGCCAATCTGTGGGAAGTAGGGTTCCATCACTTCTTTAAAGTTTACGAAAACGAAATAGCAGATATTATTTATTTTCAGGGACATGCTTCTCCCGGAATTTATTCGAGAGCTTTTCTGGAAGGCAGAATTAGCGAAGAAAATTTGAAAAATTTTCGTCGAGAAATTTTTTCGCCAAAAGGGCTAACGTCTTATCCGCACCCGAGATTGATGCCTGAATTTTGGAATCATCCCACCGTGACAATGGGATTAGCTCCGATTATGGCGATTTATCAAGCGCGGTTTAATCAGTACCTAAAAGATCGCGGATTGACTGAAAAAAATGAGCAGAAAGTATGGGCGTATTTAGGGGACGGAGAAATGGATGAACCTGAAGCGCGGGGTGCTATTAGTGTCGCCAGTAGAGATAATTTGGAAAATCTCATTTTTGTGGTGGATTGTAATTTACAACGGCTGGATGGTCCGGTTCGGGGAAATCATAAAATAGTACAAGAATTGGAAGGACTTTTTCGCGGAGCGGGATGGAATGTGATCAAAGTGCTCTGGGGAAAAGAATGGGATGCGCTTTTTGAAAAAGACAAATCCAACAAACTGATTAAGCGCCTTAACGAACTCCCCGATGGACAATTACAGAAATATGCCTTTGAGGAAGGCGATTTGATGAAGGAAGAATTGTTTGGCGATGACGAAGAATTAAAAGACTTGGTCAAAAATATATCAGGAGAAGAATTAAAAAAGTTTAAACGCGGCGGACATGAACCTTCCAAGATTTATAACGCCTACAAAGCCGCGGTGGAGCATAAAGGACAACCGACTGTTATTCTTGCGCAAACCATTAAAGGCTACGGACAAGGCGATTATGGAGAAGCCAGTAATGTAGCACACCAAACCAAAAAAATGGACCAAGAAGGACTGAAACATTTTCGAGATTATTTCAACGTACCGATTTCAGATGAAGACTTGGAAGATGTTCCTTTTATAAAACCGGAAGAGGAGAGTGAAGAAATGAAATATCTTTTAGAGCGACGAGAAAAATTGGGCGGTTTTATCCCGACGCGAAAAGACAACAGCGAACCTTTGAAAGAACCGGACGAGTCTATTTTTGAGAGATTTTTTGAAGGTTCAGGCGATAAGGCAGTGGCAACCACTGGAGTTATGGTGCAGATTGTCAGTAAATTGTTGAAAGACGAAAATGTGAAAAACTCAGTCGCCCCCATTATTCCTGACGAATCAAGAACTTTCGGATTGGAACCTTTATTTCAGCAAGCCGGAATTTATGCGCCCTCCGGTCCACAATATGAACCGGTGGACAAGGACACGTTACTTTATTACAAAGAAGCCAAGGACGGTGCTGTACTGGAAGAAGGAATTACCGAAGCAGGTTCGATGAGCGAATTCATCGCCGCCGGAACTGCTCATTTCAATCAAGGTCTTCCCATTATTCCGTTTTACTTCTTTTATTCCATGTTTGGTTTTCAACGCACCGGTGATCTGATGTGGGCCGCAGCAGATGCAGGAGCCAAAGGTTTTCTGGTCGGTGGAATCGCCGGTAGAACCAGTATTCCCGGAGAAGGTTTGCAACACCAAGACGGACAAAGTCATTTATATGCCTATGCCTTCCCGAATGTCAAAGCTTATGACCCGGCCTTCGCATACGAATTGGCAGTCATCGTACAGGAAGGAATCAAAAGAATGTATGTCGATAAAATAAATGAATATTATTACCTCACTGTCGGAAATGATACCTATCCGATGCCGGAAATGCCTAAAAATGCGAAAGAAGGGATTTTAAAAGGAATGTATAAATTCAAATCCGGCAACTCGGAAAAAGAACACAAGGCACATCTTTTTGGCAGTGGTGCAATTATCAAAGAAGTGTTGGCCGCAGCAGATTTATTGGAAAAAGATTTTGATGTAAGTGTTGATGTTTGGAGTATCACCAGTTACAAGTCCCTTTACGATCAAGCTATTGATGTGGAAAGAGACAATAGAATTAAAGGGAAACTGAATCCTGAAGAAAATTATATCGAAACGTGCTTAAAGGATGAAGAAGGCGTTTTTGTGGCCGCTTCCGATTATGTAAAAGCATTGCCGCAATCGATTGCAAAATGGTTTCCCAAAAAATTAGCGGTGTTGGGAACCGATGGTTTTGGAAAAAGCGATACCCGCGATCAATTGCGCAAGTTTTTTGAGGTGAACACAGAACACATTGTTTACACCGCACTTTATGAGTTAAAAAAACAAGGAAATTTAACTGCAGAAGAATTGAAAAATGCAATTGATAAATTAGAAATAGATGCGGATAAAATAAATCCTCGAACAGCAGATTTGTAGAATTTAAAATTTTAAAACTATGGCTAAAGATATTAAAATACCTCAAATAGCTGAAGGCGTAGAATCAGCCACAGTAAGTGAAGTTCTGATTTCGGAAGGAGACGAAATCGAAAAAGACGAAGCTCTAATTACCGTGGAATCGGATAAAGCTTCGGTGGATATTCCTTCCCCCGAAAGCGGTACTGTAAAATCTATCGAAGTCAGTGAAGGCGATGAAGTGAAAGTAGGAGATGTGATTTTGAGTTTGGAAACTTCAGAGGAAGAAGATACTGCTGAAGAAAAAGATAAGTCCGACCAGAAGGAGGAAAGTGATTCTGAAAAGGAGGAGAAAGAAGCTGAGGAAAGTAAAGAAACTGAACCTGACGAGGAAGACGAAAAGGCTG
>DATGSA010000130.1:0-11788 GCA_035303085.1 Flavobacteriaceae bacterium | reverse complement strand
GTACAGATGCCGGCAATAATGAGAATATGTATTTTGAACCGTACTTTCCCGGAAGCTACGATACGTATTTAGGCGATTGGGAATGTTATGTCATCGATGAAGACGATCCGAGTTCCTACACGGTTTCAACAGAACGGTTTTATGGGTATGAAAATACCGATTACGAATGGTATAAAATGGATGAAGAAACCGGGGAGTATGGAGAGATAATTTCAACCGAAGAGAACATCAGTATCCATCCGGACGATTTTGGTCCGGGCACTTATAAAGTGGTAGTAACCTATCACGAAAGACCGGATAATGCCTGTGTTGTTTTTGGAGAAGTAACAGTGCCGGCTGAGTTTGATGTGTCGCTACCCAATGCCAATCCTTATGTTTGTGAAGAAGATGAAAATACGCTTGAAGATGTTGTGGTGGATGAGGAGAATATAAAATGGTATGCAACAGAAGACTCGGAAGAAGAACTCCCCTTATCTACAGCAATACAGGATGGTGAAACCTATTGGGTTACGCATCAGCTGGGGAATTGTGAAAGTGAAAGATTAGCGGTGACTATTACAATGGTAGATTGTTCGCTCAATGGAGAACTCACCGTAACAAAAACGGTCACAAATGGCGATGAGCCGGATAGTTTTAGTGATGTTGGCGATGTAGTGGAATATGAGATTACCGTAACTAATATCGGGCAATCCCCGGTGTTTGATATTGAAATTACCGATGAAAATGCCGATGAAACAGCAGTCGGAACTATAGATGAATTAGGAGTTGGAGAGTCGCAAACTTTTATAGCTACGCATACCATTACTCAAGATGATATCGATGCAGGATTTGTTTCAAATTTAGCTATTGCTCAAGGTTTAAGTGAATATGATCATACTATTGAAGCAGAATCAGAAGATAATGACCCACTTCCTGATATCCCTACTGATCCGGATTGTGAGCATTGCACAATTGCACCTGTACGCCAAGGACCAACCGCAGTGGATGATAATAGAAATACCTATCCGGGCGTAGAAATAACCATCGCAGTATTAGATAATGACGAAGAAGGGAATAGTGCTATTATTCCGGAAGAAGTTCGTTTAATCGATTTGGATAACGGTCAAGAAGTAGAAGTGGTTACCATAACTGGAGAAGGAACATTTACCACCCAAGAAGATGGAACTGTTGATTTCGAATCGGAAAATGATTTTTCAGGAACAGTAACCCCGGTTGATTATATCATTTATGACGAAAATAACCTTTCCGATCAAGCCACGATTTATGTCGAGGTTAATGCGTTGACACAGCCGGAAGTTGCTTTTGAATATTCGTCAGAAATTTATTGTAAACTCGATGAGAATCCAACGCCGATTCTCCCTGATGATTTTACAGAAGACGGTGTTTTTACTGCCATTCCAAACGGATTGGCAATCGATAGTTCTTCAGGAAATATTGATTTAGCCGAAAGCGATGCGGGAATCTATGAAGTTACTTACACCATAGAGGAAGATTTAGAAGAAGGTATCGCTGGTGCTGAGCATACCGTGGAAATTGAAATTATTGAAGCTTGGTTCCCTGAGGTTGAATTTGATTATGACGGAGTTACGTTTTGCGCTTTAGAAGAGGATCTTGTTCCTAATTTATCGGATTCCTTTTCAGAAGATGGTGTTTTTAGTGCTTCACCATCGGGTTTAGCTATAGAGGAAACAACCGGAATTGTTGACTTGACCAACAGTGATCCCGGCGTATATGAAATCACTTATGCAGTAGAACAAGATATGGATGAATGTCGTGCTGCAGGAGAATTTACTGTGGAAATCGAGATAATAGGAGCTTTGATTCCTGAGGTTGAATTTGATTATGGCGGGATCGCGTTTTGTGTTTTAGAAGAAGAACTTACTCCGAATTTACCGAATTCCTTTTCAGAGGATGGTGTTTTTAATGCTTCATCATCAGGCTTAGTGATAGATGAAATAACCGGGATTATTGATTTGACCAACAGTGAACCCGGTGTATATGAAATCACTTATATAGTAGAACAAGATATGGCCGAATGTCGTGCTTCGGGTGAGTTTACGGTGGAAATTGAAATTGAAGAGGTCACGGAGCCCAATTTAGGATTTAATTATTCGGAAGAGTTTTACTGTATAGGCATGGAAAATCCCATCCCACAATTGGGTGATGATTTTGCGGAAGGCGGTGTCTTTAGTGCTTCCCCTGAAGGATTGGAAATCAGTGCTTCCTCTGGCGTTATTTATTTGTTCCTAAGTGAACCCGGATTTTATGAAGTAACTTATTCCATCGAGGAAAGTATGGAAGAATGTCATTCCGCCGGTGAAAAAACAGTGTCAATCGAGATAATAGAATCGACTGAGCCAGTGGTTCAGTTTCACTACGATCATCAAGAATATTGCCCCGGAGATGAAAACCCAATCCCAAATAAAGCAGATGGTTTTATCGATGGGGGTGAGTTTGTCGCTTCTCCCGGTGGATTGAGTATTGATGATTATTCTGGAGAAATAAATCTTTCCTCCAGTATGGCAGGAGACTATCAAGTCACTTATACCGTTGAGGAAGACAAAGATATATGTCTCCATGCTGGTCAATATACCGTGAATGTTAGTATTGCGGAAGATATTTCTTTTTATTTAGAATCCTATTGTGAAAACAACAGGCTGATGATAAAACCTAATTTTGGTAATCAAACGCCCATAGGAGTGGATTATCTATGGAAAGACGAAGTTGGAACAGTTATTTGGGAAGGAGAAATAATAGATTTACAAGAAGCTTTAGGATCAACACCTTTGCCAATTCAAATATCATTATTTCTCGAGACTGATAATTGCGTATGGTCCGAATCCACCCTGGTAGAGCGTACTTTTTGCGACCTTCCTGAAGGCTTTTCACCAAATGAAGATGGAATAAATGATTCATTTGACTTATCGTTTATGGACGTGATGGTGTTCAAAGTGTTTAGTCGCTATGGAAATGTAGTCTATGAAAAATTAAATTATATCGATGAGTGGCAGGGACAAGATAAAAATGGCAATTTACTTCCCGATTTCACGTATTACTATGTTATTAAAACCCGGAATGGACAGGTTACAAAAGGATGGGTTTACTTAAATAAATAAGAAATAAATAATATTAGTTTCGACGATGGTTTAACCGCTTGTAAACGAATAACAGAAAATCAAATAAAGCATATATAAGTAGCGCTTGATGGTTTTCTTTTATAAATCGACTTCAGCGCGGACAATATTTGTAATCTCGGGTAAACAGAATACAGCGAAGTGAAACTCGGGATTACCTGTGAAAATAAAATTTTATTTTTGGCACTATTTTGCTTGACATGACTCCGAAACTTTGGTGATATTTGAAACGAAGTTCAGTGTTTTTGGGAATTGACGAAATTTCCAATAACCTGATAACAAGTAAAAAAATACAGACTTAAAAATAAATAGCTTTGGGTTAGAATAGTCACCTTGGAAAGAACCCGTTGCGATTATTTTACATCATCAGTGCGGATTATTATATTTGAAAAAAGCGATTTTTGAAAATCAACAGATTACGAGAAGTTGATTTTCATTTTGGTGCATATTCGTGAAGAATTACAAGCTCAGGCAGTTATGCTTAACTGTAACCGTTACATTGCAATAAATCAAATAATTACAACGTATGAAGAAACATAGAATCCGATTTCCAAAGGAAAATACAAAGGACACAGGACAGGATGAAACAGTTTTTGAACTCATCGAAAACGATCAAAATATTGAACTTCGATTTCACGACTATACCGAAATCTACAACCGAGAAGGATTGTACGAGCAATTATTCTATGATCGCTTAAAATGTGTATCGCCCACTGTCGTAGCTAAAATCCTCAAAACATCTGTGGACTCAACAGGTCAAAGATTCACCAAAATGCGGGTTCTGGATTTGGGAGCAGGCAATGGAATGATGGGAGAAGTACTGAAAACCTATGGCGTGGCAAGATTGATCGGAGCGGATATTATAGCTGCAGCTAAAGAAGCTTGCGCTCGCGATCGCCCACACTTATACGATGATTATTATGTGACGGATTTTACAAATTTGAAACCGGAAGAAAAAGAAGACTTCGAAGAATGGTCTTTTGACTGCCTCACCTCCGTCGCGGCTCTTAGTTTTGGCGATATCCCACCAAAAGCCTTTTTTCAAGGAATACAATTTGTCCGAACAGGAGGATGGATCGCTTTTAATATCAAAGAAACTTTTATGGAACATTCCGATACCACCGGATTTTCAAAATTTATTCGCGAATTGATCTTTTCAGAATATTTCGATTTATATCAGTTGGTGAAATATAAACACCGACTGTCGATGGAAGGAGAACCAATCTACTATTACGCCGTAGTCGCTCAAAAAACCGATACGGTTCCTGATGATTTTTTGGAAGTTCATGGGGTTAAGGGTTGAAGCAAAATGTAACCAGAAAATAAACTTAAAAAGTTAGCTGTAATATTTGAAAGTGAGAATTTGAAATGAAGGGTTAACTGTAAAATCCCCAAATAAGTTTCGAAAAAAGTTCAGAGTAATAAATGAAAATGCACTGATGATAGCGCGTATGTGGAAAGAAATAGAATAGTTTACGCGTTTCGTATATTGTTTTTTTAAAAAGTGATTATATCACACGCTTTCCTTGTAGTAAGGAGAAAATATGTTAATTTCATCTTTTACTGTTAATGGTGTGAATATTAATGAAGTTGAATTGTCTTAAAGTAATGCTGGTAGAAAAGGATAAGACCAATCGTTGGTTGACCGAGCAATTAGATAAAAGTCAGGTGACTATTTCCAGATGGTGTAGTCAAACCGTGCAGCCTTCTGTGAAAGACTTACTTGTTTCCAATAAAGAGAGGAATTAATTATGATTAAAAACTATTCCGAATCAGACACAAGAGCAAACTTTATAGATCCGGCACTTGCGGAGCAAAAATGGGAAGCTTCTCATATTAAACGAGAATATTATTTTACCGATGGAAGAAAGCTCATCGGAAATAAACGTGGCAAACGGCTATTTGTCGATTATTTGTTGCGATATAATAATGTGAAGTTGGCTATAATTGAAGCAAAGAAAGCTTCACTTCATCCAACGGAAGGCTTGCAACAAGCTATTGACTACGGAAAGAAACTCAACGTTGATTTTGTGTATTCAACTAATGGAAAAAAGATCTATGAGTTTCAATTATCAAAGGGCAAAGGACAATACATAAACAAATTTCCTACACCGGAAGAGTTATATCATAGGGTTTATGATGAAAATAAAGACTTAAAGGAACACTTACACAAGATTCCATTTCTTTTAGAAAAATTTGAACCGAGATATTATCAAGAGGGAGCAGTAAACAATGCTATCGAACATATTGCCAATGGAGACAAACGAATTCTTTTAACCTTAGCCACCGGAACAGGAAAGACTTTTATTGCTTTACAAATTGTTCATAAGCTACTTCAAGGAAAGTGGAATGTAGAAAGCGAAGATCGCAGACCACGAGTTTTGTTTCTTGCGGATAGAAATGTGTTGGCAGACCAAGCTATCAATACTTTTAATCATTATGAGGATGATTTAATCAAAATTAATGGAGAAGAAATTCGTCAAAGAAATGGTAGGGTTCCAACCAATGCGTACATCTTCTTCGCTATTTACCAAGCTATTGCTGAACGAGAAGATTGGGGAGGTTACTATAAAGAATATCCAAGTGATTTTTTCGACTTAATTATAATTGATGAGTGCCACAGAGGAAGCGCCAATGAAGAAGGTAGTTGGCGAGCTATATTAGATCATTTTACAAGTGCTGTTCACATCGGAATGACGGCTACGCCTAAGCGAGATGATAATGTGAACACCTACAAATATTTTGGGAAACCAGTTTATGAGTATTCGCTTAAAGATGGAATTAACGATGGTTTTTTAACGCCTTATAAAGTGAAACGTATTCGGACTAATATTGATGAATATATTTTCACAGAAGGTGATGTAGTCATACAAGGAGAAGTGGAACAGGATCTTTATGAAATTAAAGATTTTGAAAGAAAAATCACCTTACCCGCACGAACGAGACTAATTGCCAAAGCGATTTTGAAGCATATTGGCACGATGGATAAAACGATTGTCTTTTGTGCAAATCAACCACATGCTTTGGATTTAAGAGATGCAATCAATCAGTATAAAAAAGTAACTGATCCAGATTATTGCGTGAGAATTACTTCCGATGAAGGAATTATTGGACGAAGATTTTTAGAGCTTTTCCAAGATAACACGAAAGATATTCCGGTGATTTTGACTTCTTCAAAGATGTTGACTACCGGTGTAGATGCGCGAAATGTGAGAAATATCGTCTTGACAGCTCCGATTGGTTCGATGGTGGAGTTCAAGCAAATTATTGGTCGCGGAACCCGCTTATTTGAAGGAAAAGATTTCTTTACGATTATTGATTTTGTCGGCGCCAGTAATAAATTTTACGACAAGGAATGGGACGGAATTCCCGAGGATGAAATTGAGATTGAAGAGCAGGATATCATTATTACCGAAGAGGGATATGAAGAGCAGGAAGAAGAAACTTTGGAAGATGGTGTAAGCGATACAGGAGATCAAGAATACTCGGAAGAAGAAACTCCTGAAAAACCTGAGAAATTAATAGTAAAATTATCCAATGGAAGAAAATTGAAAGTAATCGATGTAGAAACACGCTACATCGATGAAAATGGACGACCATTAACCGCTAAGCAATTTTTAGAAAAATTGGTGGGTAATTTACCGCATTTGTATAAAAGTGAAGAGCAATTGCGTAAGGCTTGGGCGAATCCTGAAACAAGAAAAGAACTTTTAGAAAAATTAAGTGAATTGGGTTTTGACATAGAGCAATTACAAGCGATGCGGAAGATGATCGCTTCTCCCGACACCGATATATTTGATGTCTTATCACATATTTCTTTTAGTTCACCTATTAAAACCCGACACGATAGAGCAACGGAAGTTAGAAATGATGAGTTTTTGGCCGTTTATAAAAACTTGAAGGCAAGAGAATTCTTAGAATACGTGCTGAATGTCTATGAACAACACGGAATTGAAGAGTTGGGGCGAAGTAAACTCAATGATTTAATTCGGATTAATTTAGTGACAACCAAAGATGCAAAACAAGCTTTTGGAAGTACGAAAAATATTATTAATGCCTATTACGATTTACAAAAACAGATATATAATGCAGTGTAGAAAAGGGCAGCGAATTGGAATTAAATAGAGGTTATGCCGCAAAGCTGCGCTAAGGAGCAAAGAACCGCTAAGAAATCCTTTGCGTAACTTCGCGAATCTTTTGCGTAACTCTGCGTAATTATTTTACCGCAAAGCTGCGCTTAAAAGCAAAGAACCGCTAAGAAATTCTTTGCGAAACTTTGCGAATTCTTTGCGTAACTCTGCGTAACCATTTTACCGCAAAGCTGCGCTAAGAAGCAAAGAACCGCTGAGAAATTCTTCGCGAAACTTTGCGAATTCTTTGCATAGCTTCGCGTAACTATTTTACCGCAAAGCTGTGCTGAGAAACTCTTTGCATAACTTAGCATAACAAATATTTAAGTGAATTTAAAACCAAATAAAAATGACTGAAAATGAACTTTCAAAAATAATAATAGGTTGTGCTATAGAAGTTCACAGAGAACTTGGCCCGGGTCTATTGGAGTCAGCCTATCAAAAGTGTTTGGCCTATGAGTTAAGGGAAAAGGGATTGAAAGTTAGAAGCGAAGTTCCAAGACCCATTGTTTATAAAGATGTGAAATTAGACCACGGATATAGAATGGATTTATTGGTTAATGATAAAGTCGTAATCGAAATAAAATGTGTGGAATTCTTTACTGATGTTCATAAGGCGCAATTATTGACCTATTTGAAGTTAGGTGAATATAAATTAGGCTTAATGTTAAACTTCCATACAACCGTTTTAAAAAATGGAATAAAACGAATGGTTAATCAATTATGAAGTAAGTAGAGTTTATACTGTAAAGCTGCGCTAAGGAGCAAAGAGCCGCTAAGAAAATCTTTGCATAACTTCGCGTAACTATTTTACCGCAAAGTTGCGCTAAGGAGCAAAGAGCCGCTAAGAAATCCTTTTGCGTAACTTCGCGAATTCTTTGCGAAACTCTGCGTTATTATTTTATCGCAAAGCTGGGCTAAGGAGCAAAGGACCGCTGAGAAGAAACTCTGCGTAATAACTAAACTAACAAATAAAGTCATCAACTAAACTATGAGTGAAATACAAAACAAAATAAACCGCATCACCGATATTCTCCGTAGAGACGATGGAATTAGCGGGGCGATGCATTATACGGAACAAATCTCTTGGATTCTGTTCCTGAAATTTCTCAACGATTATGAAATCAATAAAGCCGATGAAGCAGAATTGGACGGAAAAGAGTATAACTATTTCTTGCGGAAAGATTTGCGTTGGGAAAACTGGGCAGCACCAAAAGATGAAAACGGGAAACTGGACTTAAAAGCACGCACCGGAGACGATTTAATTGAGGTGGTCAACAACCAACTTTTTCCTTATCTCAAAGATTTCAAGATTAATGAAACCGATCCCACTTCAATGAAGTATAAGATTGGGGCGATTTTCGAATATCTGGACAACCGTATTGTGAGCGGACATACCCTGCGAGAGATCATTAATATCATCGATGAATTGGATTTTCAAAGCTCTGATGAACTCTTTGAATTATCCAATATTTACGAAGACCTGCTTAAAGGAATGGGGTCCGATGGTGGTAATTCAGGAGAGTTTTATACCCCACGTGCCGTTATTAAAGCAATGGTTGAAACAGTAGCGCCAACACAAGGCGAAACCATTTATGATGGCGCCGCAGGGAGTTGTGGATTTTTGGTGGAAGCTTTTGAATATATGACCACAGAAGAAAAGCGTCAGGATTATTCGCCCACACAAATGGATTTTATTCAGCGTAAAACTTTTTTTGGAGAGGAAAAGACGTCGTTGGGCTATGTGATGGGGATGATGAACCTGATTTTGCACGGAATTGAAAGTCCCAATGTGTATAAAGGAAATACCCTCACCGAAAACATTCGTGATATTCAAGAAAAAGACCGGCACGATGTAATTCTGGCCAATCCTCCTTTTGGTGGAAAAGAAAAGTCACAAATTCAACAAAACTTCCCGGTGCAAACCAATGCGACCGAAATGTTGTTTATGCAGCACTTTATGAAGATGTTGAAACTGGAAGGGCGTGCCGCTATTATCGTTCCGGAAGGAGTTTTGTTTCAAACCAGCAATGCTTTTAAAAGTATCAAACAAGATTTGTTAGAAAACTTTGATGTGCATACTATTGTCAGTTTGCCGAGTGGTGTGTTTTTGCCGTATAGCGGAGTGAAAACCAATATTCTTTTTTTCGACCGCAAAGGAGCAACTTCCGAAATCTGGTATTACGAAGTGAATCCACCGTATAAATTGACTAAAAACAAGCCGATTCTCAATGAACATTTAGCAGAATTTATCGAGTTGTTTAACCATCCCAAAAAACGAAATGCTACTGATAAAAAGGTCAGTGAGGAGTGCAACGACTGGACGGTAAAAGCCAGTGATATCAAAAACTACGACATCAGCGCTAAGAATCCGAATAAAGTTGTAGAAATAGTGCATCAAAGTCCGATGGAATTGATTGCAGAACTAAAAACGAATGATAAAAAGATTGGAGAGCATTTAACGGAAATAGAAAAATTGATTGAGAGTTGAAATGTCTTTTCGGAACTTGACGTAATTGTTATACCGCAAAGCTGCGCAAAGGGGCAAAGAACCGCCAAGAAAACCTTCGCGAACCTTTTGCGAATTCTTTGCGAAACTCTGCGTAACCGCTTTATCACAAAGTTGCGCGAAGAAGCAAAGGCTTGTAGAAAGAAAAAATGATTAATGAATTAGGAGGAATTGATAAATTATAATTTGGATTAATGAGTGTAGATATAGTTGAAAAAGAAAAGATTGAAAAGGTGAAGTGGAGGGTTGTTAAACTAAAAAATCTTGTAGAAATAATCGGAGGTGGCACTCCTTCTAAATCAAACCCCAATTATTATCAAGGTGATATACCTTGGGCTTCTGTTAGAGATTTAAAATATCATAAACTTTATGAGACCGAATTTAAAATAACTAATGATGCAGTTGAAAATAGTTCAACTAATATAATACCAAAAGGGAATATCATTATTGCCACGAGAGTTGGTTTAGGAAAGGTTGTTTATAATGAGATTGACACTGCGATTAATCAGGATTTGAAAGGATTAATTATATCAGAAAAAATTGAGAGAAATTATCTTTTCTATTATTTTTTGTGCAATGCTAAATTCATTGAAAGATCTGGTACAGGCGCGACGGTGAAAGGAGTAAAATTAAAGTTTATTAAAGAACTCGATGTTCCTCTTCCCCCTCCTGACGAACAACGTCTTATCGTCCAAAAATTAGACCGGTTGTTTGCCGAAATCGATGCCGGTATCGCTTTAATCGATCAAAATATAGCAAAGGCAGAAGCTTTAAAGTTGAGTGTGTTGGATGAGGAGTTTTCAGTTGGAAATGGAGAATGGAAAGAGGAGAAATTGAAAAACTTAATTCAAAAGACAAAAAATAAAAAACCCAAAAAGGAATTTGGTGCTCAAAACTTTACTTATTTAGATATTTCTTCGATTAATAAAGAAACCAAAGAAATTGAAGAACCAAAAACTATTAAAGGTTTGGATGCACCAAGTCGAGCAAAAAGAGCTGTTCAAAAAGGAGATGTTTTATTTGCGACTACTCGACCTAATCTTAAAAACGTAGCAATTATAAAAGAAGATTATGATAAACCAATTGCATCTACAGGGTTTAGTGTGTTACGTGTATTGTCGGAAAGGCTAATAAACTCTTACTTGTTTTATTATTTGATAGGTGAAAAATTACAAGATGATATTCTGCCGTTTATAAGAGGAGCCCAGTATCCAGCTATTTCAGATCGAAATTTAAAAAATCTAAAAATCCCAATACCGGGAGTCAAAGAGCAACAAAAAATCGTCCAAAAGTTAGATGCACTTTTCACGGAGATGGATAGTTTGGTCTTAGAGTATAATCAAAAACGAGAAAATTTAGAAGCTTTAAAAAGCAGTTTGTTGGATCGGGCTTTTTAGGGGGAGTTGTAGAGAAAATTGGATATGGAAACAAATGATATTATAAAAAGCGAAGCTAAAGAGTTTTATCACTATGGGAGTTGGAAGAATAAGCGATATATATCTAACGGCCAAGATTTAAATGAGGGGCTTAAGAGAGAATTGATGAATCATTCAAACAAAAGTCGGGTGATTTATCTCAATGAATTATTAATCCTCTTAGATCTTGATGCTCAAGAGCATTTAAAGCAATGTAAAATGAAGGATAATCCAGATAAATGTTTAACTAATCAGTTTTATGCTAAGAGTAAATATTATGTGAATCAACATTTAGAAGCTTATATTGAAGTTGAAAAAAGCCCTGTAGAACAATATGAATTGGACCATAATCTTGGTACAGAAACCTTAGAAGATCTGGATGGTTTGCTGAAAGGTAATAGCCTAACACTTACTAAATGTAGTCCCCAGGAAATTCATGAGATTATTATTAAATTAAACCACTGTTGTCCGGTAAAACTCAAAATTAGGTAAAAAGCTCTTGTCAACCCGCATAAACAGGCTTTTATTTTAGGTTTTTGAAAAGTAAGCCCCCTTGTATTTACCCGCTAGGAAACTGTAATTTTTGTTGTAAATCTTCTT
>DATGSA010000129.1:0-3743 GCA_035303085.1 Flavobacteriaceae bacterium | reverse complement strand
TTCAAGAATCTGAAAATAGAATCGTCGGTTTTGGGGGTTGCAACAACTTTTTTGGAACTTACAATTTAACCCAACCCGATAAAATAAGTTTCTCGCCTATTGGTGCTACTAAAATGGCTTGTTTGACTACTACTTTTAATGAAAACGACTTCTTTAATGTTTTTGAAAAAGTCAATAATTACAAAATAAGAGACCAAATATTGACGCTTTTTCAAGACAATCAAGCAGTGGCAACTTTAAAAGCCGACAAAACCATCGCCGAGTAAAATTTTACTATTCCCTATTGCGGATAAATAATAATCTTAGAGTTTCGCTCAAAGTGTTTTTCCAGTTTTGAAGGGATTTTGTCTAAATGATGATTGTGTGATACGTAACCGTCACGCGCAGAAATCATAATTATAAAATCGGTATCGGTAATTTTTCTGGAAAGGATTAAAAAGTCATCCCAATCGTCAAATTCATTAAACTCAGCAGACAGCGTGAGTTTGTTTTTAAAAGCAAATTCCTTGATGGCATCGTATGTTGCTTGTGTGCTATTCAAAGTCAATGGAATTGAAAGTTCGATAGACAATTTTATCATTTTATTTACCCATAATTCAAAACCTTCTTCTAATTCCGCATTGACAGGAACGATCAAAAATATTTTTTTGTGATTTCCCAGAGGAATTTTAAAATCTCCGATGAACAAAGTTTTGTTCGTGTTATTTAAGATGCTTTCCATCTTGTTTCCGATGATTTTATCTAAAAATCCTGATTTTTGAGGCCACCCCAACAAAATAATATCCGCCATGATTTCTCTGGCGCTTCTGGAAATTCCACTTGCGGCATTGTGATCAATTGATGCTGACACCACCACATTGGTATCGGAAGCCGTAGTTTCTGCCACAAATTTTTCAAGCTCGTTTTTTGCACGGACAATGGTTCTTTCAGCTTCATCCGTATTTGGCACCACAGTCAATATTGAAAGTGGATTGGATGATCGTTTGTCCTTTATCAGTACGGCAAAATCCAGTACTTTCTCGATATTTACAAGATTCGCAATGGGAATCAGAATTTGTTCTTCTTTACCTGAAGCATTTAGTTCATAAACATCATATTCTTCAGAATCTTTTACAACACCTTTAGCAGCACTCGATGTTACAAAAGAAGCAACTAGACAGGAAACTAGTATAATTATAACAGTTGCATTGAGAATGGTATCATCGACAATTCCCGCGTCATAACCAACTTTAATTACGGCCAAAGTTGCTGCTGCGTGTGCTGCGCTAAGTCCGAAAATTAAATTTCGTTGGTTGTATGTAAATTTAAAAGTAAGTTGTGTAAGCAATGCTGCTATCCATTTTCCTAGAAGTGCCGCCAAAGTAAGAACACCGGCGATAATTAGTGCAGTCCATCCGCTGAAAATAACGCCTACATCAACCAACATTCCAACACTAATAAGGAAAAAAGGAATAAATAAAGAATTACCGATAAACTCAATTCGGTTCATTAATGCCGATGAACTTGGAATGAGTTTGTTTAATGCCAATCCGGCGGCAAATGCTCCGATGATGGCTTCCAAACCGGCTATTTCTGCCAAGAAAGCAGAAAAAAACACAATGGATAAAACGAAGATGTAATGGGAATGTTTTTCACTTTCCAATTTTCTAAAAAACCATTTTGCAACTCGGGGAACAAGCATGAACATAATAAGGGAATACAAAATGAAAGAAATAATCAGTCGAATCCAAAATTCTTGCGTTAAACCTCCAGTATGAGAACCGAGAATGATTGCCAATAAAATCAATACAGCGGTATCGGTTAAAATGGTACCACCTACGGTAATTGCAACAGCTTTGTCTTTTGAGATACCGAGTTTACTTACCAACGGATAGGTAAGCAGTGTGTGAGTGGCAAACATACTGGCTACTAATAGACTAGCCGCAAAATCAAAATTGGAATCCCACATGCTCAAAACATAATAACACAAAGGAAATCCAATTCCCAATGGAATAATAAAGGTGTAAATTCCAAAAACAATGCTCTTATTGCGATGGGTTTTAAACTGATTCAAATCGAGTTCTAAACCGGCAATAAACATAATGTATAACAATCCGATGGTAGAAAAGATATCGACAAATTCATTTTGTTCAAGAATGTTAAAGCCATCCGGACCAATGATAATTCCTGAAATTATTAAACCGATAATTCCGGGAATTTTAATTCGTTGGAGCAATAAAGGCGCTAAAAGAATAATTGCTAAAACGAGTGAAAAAATCAATACCGGATTGTGAAATGGCAATTGAAATTCTTCAATAATTTGATGAAAAATTGAATCCATATTATATGGTTTAGCGTTAGAGCTGATCCCTACAATATGCTCAAATTCTGATATTGCTTACAGCTACGAAACATTGCGAAAATAAAAAAAATCTTCAATAGTTATTATTCTTTTTATAGAATCTGAAAAATTAAAATAATTTTAGGACTTATTTGTGAGTTCTATAAATAATTGAG
Source organism: Flavobacteriaceae bacterium (assembly GCA_035303085.1). Taxonomy (GTDB): domain Bacteria; phylum Bacteroidota; class Bacteroidia; order Flavobacteriales; family Flavobacteriaceae; genus JAJYSO01. Next base: position 1,247 of record DATGSA010000129.1, on the reverse strand, counting down.
GAATGATTCGAAATAATTTTTTTTGATATGCAGCTAAATCGATGTGATTTTAATGGAAGAGTTGAACCAAAATAGACAAAGAACGTGGTTTTTGAAAACCGCTGATGTGTAGTTGATAATAGGCTATCAGAAATTCCAACAATTGATTTCGCTGGTTTTGAGAAAGTTTGATTTTGGAGCTTTCTTCGTAATTCTTATTTAAAAATTGCTTGAAATTTTCGACCACTTCACCTTTGAAAGTATAAATATCTGATTCGTGATTCAAAAAAACACCTTCGGCGCTATTAAAAAAAGGGAGATTTCGGTGCGTAATATCCGGATAAAAGCCTAAAAATGAACTTAGGTTTAGCATGAAAGTAATGTGGAAATTTGCAAAAGAGTCACTGTTGTCAATCCATAGAAACGAATTTGAAAGAAACTCAAACAGCTCTGGATTTGCTTGTTCTTCTTTAATCGAGTTTTTTAAAATTTCGGCTATAAAGACTGCGATGCTCGACTTAAGAACATGCGTATGCAAGGACTTGTAAAAGTAGTGATTCTTCACTTCTTTTAAATATTCTAAATTTCCTTTATCCTTATGATTTGCGACAATTTCTAATTGTGATAAAGGTTGAAACAATGCGGGCGAAAATGTCCGACGTTTTGTTTTGAGAATGTTTTTCAACATATACGATTTGATCCCGACGGTTTCTGTAAAACATGTGACAATTAAATCGGATTCCCCGTATTTTAAAGAACTGATTACAATTGCTTTTGTTTTAATGACCATTATCGAATAATCATCACTTTGGCCACTTTTGTTTCTTGGTCGTCTTCCGTAGTAACCATTATAAAATAAACTCCGGACCGAACTTTGTGTTTTCCAAAAGCTGTGGTGTCCCATTGAATACTACCGCCTTGTGAAGTTGTTTCATAAACCAAGTTCCCGGAGACATCTGTGATTTTCACATTGGCTTGTGAAGTAAGTCCGTCAATAGTTACAAATCATTGATAACCCGGTCGCACCGGATTTGGGAATGCACGAAGTCGTTCTAAGGTATTTCTAGGAGCAGTAGCAGTTCCTTTATAGGCGACTAGTCCTTGTGTTGTTGCAAAGTATACCATTCCTGTGTTGGGATCGATGGCAATATCCTGAACATTATTGGAAGGTAAAGGAGAGTTGTCTTTGGTAAATCTGAGGAGCGTTTCTTGACCGTTCGGAGATACATAAAATACTCCCGAACTTGCAGTGGCTATCCATTTAGTGT
>DATGSA010000128.1:0-17125 GCA_035303085.1 Flavobacteriaceae bacterium | reverse complement strand
TCAAGAACCTCAACATCAATAGAGGTATCCAAACGCGGTTGACCAATTTCGTGGAAATGATTAAAGCATTTCAAATTCATGCCAAGAGAGACAATGCTTTTCAAGTTGCAGAAATGGTTACCAAAAAAACCGGGTTGCTTCAGGAAATGAAAAAAGATGGCACTCCCGAAGGCATTATGCGGATAGAAAATGTGGAAGAGTTGCTCAACGGAATTCGAGATTTTGTAGAAGGTCAGGAAGACGTAGCTGACGCTCGAGGTTCCTTGGCTGAATTTTTAGAAGATGTAGCTTTATTGACAGATTTAGACAAAGAAACGCCAAATGAAGATCGTGTTTCTTTAATGACAGTACACTCGGCCAAAGGATTAGAATTTCCATATGTATATATTGTCGGATTAGAGGAAGATCTCTTCCCTTCCGCCATGAGTATGAATACCCGATCTGAGTTGGAAGAAGAAAGACGTTTGTTTTATGTAGCACTCACCAGAGCGGAAAAAAAGGCTTATCTTACTCATGTTGAATCCAGATACCGATGGGGCAAATTGATAGATGCTGATCCCAGCAGATTTATTGGGGAAATCGATGAAGAATTTGTCGAATTTATGGCTCCAGATGATAGTTATAAATTCAGGCCTATGCTGGACACCGATATTTTTGGGGAGGTTGACAAGAGCAGGCTTCGTCAAACTAAGCCGCGTAAGGGCACCCCTCCACCGGCTCATAAGCCCACGGAAGAGCAATTGAGAAAGCTCAGAAGACTGCGACCAAAAAACAGTCCTAAAATGACCAAGAGCAAAACGCCGATGTTACAACTAAATGAAGGGCAGACTGTGGAGCACAATAGATTTGGGGTTGGTCAAGTTTTAAATATTGAAGGAGCAGGACAAGACAAAAAAGCAGAAATCGATTTTGACAAAGGTGGAATTAAGAAAATCCTTCTGCGTTTCGCAAAACTTAAAGTTTTAAATTGAATTTTATCCAAAAAAAATTATCTTTATAAAAACCATTTAACAAAAAATACTATGGCAGACTTTTTTAAACTTTACGAGGAAAATCCATCTGAAAATAAAATCAAAAAAATTGCTGAAGTCCTTAGAAACGGGGGCTTGGTGATTTATCCGACCGACACAGTTTACGGATTGGGTTGTGACATTAACAATCTACAAGCCTTAAAAAAAATAGCCCAAATCAAAAACATCAAAAAATTAGAGCGCGCAAAATTGTCATTTATGTGTCCCGATATGAGTGGGTTATCCGAATTTGTTCATATAAACAACTCCAATTTTAGAATTTTAAAACAAAATCTCCCAGGGCCTTTTACTTTTATTTTACCGGGAACCAACAGTCTACCAAATGTGTTCAAGAAGAAAAAAACCGTCGGAATCAGAATTCCGGATAATAACATTTGCAATATGTTGCTAAAGGAATTAGGAAACCCGATTATCACTACTTCTATTAAGGATGATGATGAGGTTTTAGAATATACTACCGATCCTGAATTGATTTTTGAAAAATGGAGCAAAATTGTCGATGTGGTTATCGATGGTGGTTACGGTGGTAATGTTCCTTCTACCGTTGTCGATCTTACAAAAAGACAACCTGAAATATTACGGGAAGGAAAAGGAACGCTGAAAACATAGTTCAGAAGTTTATTTTAATTTTACAAATGCAATTCCATGAAAAAGCTTTTAGTTGTTTTATTCTTTTTTGCATTGACTTTCAGTCAAGCACAAGAAATTGCTGTCGTAAAATACGGAGGTGGTGGAGATTGGTACGCCAACCCCACCTCCTTACCAAATTTAATTGAATTTTGCAATGAAAATTTAGGCACCAAAATAGATTCCAAACCAAAAACCGTTACACCCGGGAGTACAGATATTTTCAGTTATCCGTTTTGTCATATGACCGGTCACGGAAATGTAGTCTTTGACTCGGAAGAACGTGAAAACCTAAGAAAGTATCTTATGGGCGGTGGGTTTTTACATATCGATGATAATTACGGCATGAATAAGTATGTCAGAAGAGAAATAAAAAAACTTTTTCCCGAACACGAACTCGAAGAACTTCCTGTTAATCATCCCATTTTTTCAACCTATTATGAATTTAAGGATGGGTTGCCAAAAATACACGAACACGACGGACTTCCACCACAAGCTTTTGGGATTATTATCGACGATCGCTTGGTCCTGCTTTTCACCTACGAAAGCGATTTAGGAAATGGTTGGGAAGATCAAGAAGTACACAATGACCCTGAAAGTGTAAGATTGAAAGCTTTAAGAATGGGCGCAAATATTATAAAATATGTCTTTGAACATTGATAAATAAGACATTAAGCTATACGCGTAATAATTATGAATCCAAAAGTTATTTCACTGGGAATTTTAAGAGCGATAGGCACTATTGTAGGAGTTTTAATTTTATTATATTTTTTATATGAAATCCGATCGATATTACTCTACATAGCTATTGCTGCCGTTGTTGCATTGATCGGGCGACCGATGGTTTATTTTTTTAAAAAACGCTTGCAGATTCCCAACCAATTATCTGTTTCCCTCACCCTTTTTCTCATTTTCTCGGTGTTAACAGGAATCCTTGCGCTGTTTATTCCGGTGATTTATCAACAAAGTGAGAATTTTGCGCGTTTGGATCTGGTTGAAGTAAAAACAAACCTCAATGCTTTAAATGTACAACTAAGAGATTATCTGGGTTTAGAACAAATCGATCTTTTTGATAGCTTCAAAATATCAACATTGATAGAGGATTATGACTTCAAATCCATCCCCCTATTTATGAGTTCGATATTTGGAGGTTTAGGATCGATTATTATTGGAACCTTTGCTGTGCTTTTTATTTCATTTTTCTTCCTAACCGACAGCAACTTACTCTTAAACAGCTTCTTAGCATTCTCCAGAAAAAAAAATGAAGAAAGACTTAAAAGAATTTTTCACAAAATTAAAAACCTCTTATCGAGATATTTTGTAGGGATTTTTCTACAGATCCTTGTCCTTTTTATACTCTACACCATTCTGTTATACATCTTTAAAATCCAAAATCCTGTAGCTGTTGCTTTCATTTGTGCTTTTTTAAATATCGTTCCGTATTTAGGGCCGGTAGTGGCCGGAATTCTTATGATGTTTTTTGTCGGTTCAAACCATTTAGGCTCTGATTTTTCAACCGTTATTTTACCCAATATGCTTTATGTTTTAGCAGGATATCTCATCGCACAAACTATTGACAATCTTATCAATCAACCGCTTATTTTTGGGAAGAGCGTTAAGTCACATCCCTTGGAAATTTTCATAATTATCCTGATTTCCGGTTTGCTGTTTGGTGTATTTGGAATGATAATCGCCGTACCAAGTTATACCGCTATTAAGGTAATCGCTAAAGAATCTCTAAGCAAGTATAAAGTCGTAAAAACGCTCACGCGCGGCCTGTAAAATATGCTGAATAAAAACCTGCTACATCCAGAAATTCAAGCTTTTATCAAAGAAAATTTCAAAGTAGATCCCGTCCAACTGATTTTAAAAGGCAGTCCTTTTCCCAAGGTAAATGTAAAAGATTTGGCCACTCAAATCCAAGCCAAAAGAAAGGCCGAAAGGAAATTACCGACTTGGTTTAACGCTCAACAAGTGCTCTATCCGCCCAACTTAAACCTTTCGCAATCTTCATCGGAATTAACTGCCAATTATAAATCGACACTGGTTTCCGGTGAAACATTGATTGATATTACCGGTGGGTTTGGTGTAGATGTTTTCTATTTTGCACAAAAGATGAATCGAGTAGTTCATTGCGAATTAGATAGTAATTTATCAGCCTTGGCAAAACACAATTTTAAAATACTGTCAGCACACGATAACTGCGAATTCATCCACGGAAACGGAATCGATTATGTCAAAAACCTTCAGCAGAAAGTTGATTGGATTTATGCCGATCCCGGGAGGCGGACCGATAGCGGAAAAAAGATTGTTCGGTTAGAAGAAGCTCAACCCAATATTCTTGCACATTTAGCACTTTTAAAATCCAAAGCAGGTAAGATATTATTAAAAACTTCTCCGCTCTTAGACCTCAGTTTAGCAAAAAATCAATTAAAAACAGTTGAAGAGATTCATGTAATTTCGGTGCATAATGAAGTAAAAGAATTACTATGGATTATCGGTCAAACCCCTTCTGAGAAAACGTTGGTAAAAACAATTAATTTTCACGGAATAAAACAAGACGAATTTTCTGCATATATGGAAGAAGAAAGCGCGGCAAATCCCAACTACTCCACTCCTCTTTCTTATTTATATGAACCGAATGCCGCAATTTTAAAAGCCGGGTTTTTCAAAAAAATCGCAGAGGAGTATACTTTGTATAAACTGGCGCAACACACACATTTATACACATCGACTGAACCTATTGATTTTCCCGGTCGCACTTTTGAAATTATTGAAGTAATGCCGGTTCACAAAAAGCATTTTAAAAAGACAGAAATTAAAAAAGCTAATATATCTACCCGTAATTTCCCGATGAAACCTGCACAGATAAAAAAGAAATTCGGCATTAAGGACGGTGGGGATGAATACCTATTTTTTACAGCAGATAAGGAAGGTCAAAACCTGCTAATTTGGGCCAGAAAACACTAAATAAAACCCAAGATTTACAATCCGGAGTAATCAGAAAAACGAAATCACCCCCAACAGGCTATAACTAAGTGACTTACAGTCTTTTTGCTGTTTTATAAGAACCGTTAATATCAAAGAATGAATTTTAAATTAGCATAAATAATCGTATTTTTATGCCCTAAAATAAAGTTAATGGGGAAAATAATAGCAGTAGCCAACCAAAAAGGAGGTGTAGGAAAAACTACCACCGCAGTAAATTTGTCTGCCGCCTTAGGAGTTTTGGAAAAAAAGGTTTTGCTGATCGATGCAGATCCACAAGCTAATGCCAGCTCGGGATTGGGAATTAACGTTGACGACGTTGAAATTGGCACTTATCAACTTTTCAATCATGATATAAAAGCAGCGGAGGCTGTTGTAGAAACCAATTCGCCCAATCTGGATATTATTCCGGCTCATATTGATTTAGTCGCTATAGAAATTGAATTGGTAGATCAAAAGCAGCGGGAATATATGTTGCGTGAAGCTTTGCAAGACCTTAAAAGCAGGTATGAATATATTGTTATTGACTGCGCGCCTTCCTTGGGTTTATTAACCTTAAATGCACTGACTGCAGCTGATTCCATTATTATCCCGATTCAGTGTGAATATTTTGCCCTTGAAGGATTGGGCAAGTTATTAAATACGGTTAAAAGCGTTCAAAGACTGCACAACCCTGATTTGGAAATTGAAGGCTTGTTATTAACGATGTATGATTCGAGATTAAGACTCTCCAATCAAGTAGTAGAAGATGTGCGCAAACATTTTGCTGATATGGTTTTTAAAACAATTATACAGCGAAATGTACGTTTAAGTGAAGCACCTAGTTTTGGTGAAAATATAATAAGTTATGATGCCGGTAGCCGAGGAGCTGATAATTACTTAAGTTTAGCACAAGAAATTATAACTAAAAATTCGTAATTTATTATGGCAAAAGCAACAGGAAAAAAAGCATTAGGAAGAGGTCTTTCGGCTTTGTTGAAAGATCCTGAAAATGATATAACCTCTGCAAAGGATAAAAATGCAGATCAGGTGGTGGGCAATATTGTAGAGCTGGAGCTTGACACTATTGAAGTAAATCCAAATCAGCCGCGTACGAGTTTTAATGAAGAGACCTTAAAAGAACTGGCTTCCTCAATACGAGAACTCGGTGTTATTCAACCTATTACAGTTCGAAAAATCAGCTTTAACAAATATCAACTCGTTTCCGGAGAACGGCGTTATAGAGCTTCTAAGCTGATTGGATTAAAAACAATTCCCGCTTATATACGAATTGCCAACGACCAGGAAACCCTGGAGATGGCTTTGGTGGAAAACATTCAGCGCCAGGATCTCGATCCGATTGAAATTGCACTTTCCTATCAAAGATTGTTGGAAGAAATTGATTTGACACAAGAAAGACTGAGCGAAAGAATAGGGAAAAACCGTTCGACTATCTCAAATTATTTGCGCCTGCTCAAGTTAGATCCGATTATTCAAACCGGAATGCGCGATGGTTTTTTAAGTATGGGTCACGGAAGGGCGATTATTAATATTTCCGATCAAAAAAAGCAATTGGAAATCTATGAGAAAGTAATCTCCGACTCCCTCTCTGTTCGAGAAACTGAAAACTTGGTTCGTTCGCTTCAAAAACGAAAACCGAAAAAATCAAAACCAAAGAAACCTACTTTAAGCAAGGAAATGAAAGCTACTGTCAGTGAATTCTCCGAACATTTTGGTGCAAAAATCGAAGTGAAATTAACCAAAAAAGGAAGTGGAAGAATTGTAATTCCCTTTTCTTCCGAAGAAGATTTTAGACGTTTAGAAAAACTGATCAAAGATTGAAAAGCGTACTAACTTGTCTATTGGTATTCTTCCTTTTTGGAATTTGCAGACTTCATGCACAAGACAGCTTATCAGTGCAAACAACATCGACTCAGATAGATTCCAATAAATTAAGGATAGATTCTAAATATGAACCTTTGGCGCCTTCCAAGGCAGCTTTTTATTCAGCTGTATTGCCGGGTTTGGGCCAAGCGTATAACGGCAGTTATTGGAAAATCCCTTTGGTTTATGCCGGTTTGGGAGCAGGCGTATATTTTTATATCCAAAACGACAACGAATTCACTAAATATCGCGATGCGTATAAAAGACGATTAGCCGGTTATAGCGATGATGAATTCCAAGGCAGAATCAGTGATCAGGGGTTGATTCAAGCACAAAAACAATTCAGAAAAAATAAAGAAATCTCTATATTTTTCACGGTGATTTGGTATGCTTTAAATATTGTGGATGCCAATGTAGAAGCCCATTTAAAACAGTTTAATATCAGTGAAAATCTATCGGTAAAACCCGATTATAAACACAATGATTTGGGACAAAATGCCAATTATGGGCTAAGTTTAAATCTTAAATTTTAGAAAATGAAAATCGCAATCTTAGGATATGGACAAATGGGAAAAACCATTGAAAAATTAGCTTTGGAATCCGGGGATGAGATAGTTTATAAAACTTCTCAAAAAATCGATCCAACTGCTTTGAAAAAAGCTGAGGTGGCTATTGACTTTAGTATCGCAGAAGCTGCTTTTGAAAACATTTCGACTTGTTTAAAAAATGGAATTCCGGTGGTTTCCGGCACCACAGGATGGTTGGAAGATTATCAAAAAGCTGTAGAGCTTTGTAAGAAACTGAATGGTAGTTTTTTATATGCCTCAAATTTTAGTGTAGGCGTAAATTTATTTTTCGAATTAAATCGAAAACTGGCTAAAATGATGAAAAATCAAAAGGATTATCACCTTCATATAGAAGAAATTCATCATACCAAAAAAAGAGATGCCCCCAGTGGGACAGCTATTAGTCTGGCGGAAGATATTGTGAAAGAATCGAACCACAAAACGGATTGGCAATTGGTGGGCGATAAAAATGAGACTTTGCCGGAGTACAGCATTCCAATAAGCGCGGAAAGACTGAAAGATGTGAAAGGCACACATATCGTTGAATACAAATCCGACATTGATGCTATAGAAATAAAACATACCGCTTTCAGCCGAGAGGGCTTTGCCAAAGGAGCTTTGCTGGGAGCGAAATTCATATATGACAAGAAAGGGATTTTCAATATGAAAGAAGTCCTTAAAAACCTAATTTAATTGCTATTTTTGCAGCTGATTTTAATAGCCTGACCAAAAACAACCTCCATGACATTAATACAGTGGTTTATATTTTTTCTCGCAGTTCAAGTAATCCATTTTTTAGGAACTTGGAAATTATATGTAAAAGCCGGACGTCAAGCCTGGGAAGCCGCCATCCCGATATACAATGCAATTGTTCTTATGAAGATAATCAATCGTCCTGCGGCTTGGGTAATTTTGCTTTTTATTCCGATTGTCAACCTGATTATGTTTCCGGTAATTTGGGTAGAAACCGCCAGGAGCTTTGGAAAAAACTCCACGCTCGATACCTGGTTTACTATTTTAACGCTGGGGTTTTATTTATACTACATCAACTATGCTTTAGATGTTGAGTATATTGAAGATCGCAGTTTAAAACCGCGCACTTCGGCTGGAGAATGGGTCAGTGCTATTCTTTTTGCGGTTGTAGCAGCGACAATTGTACACAATTATTTTATTCAACCTTTTACCATTCCAACTTCTTCTTTAGAAAAAACATTATTGGTAGGTGATTTTCTTTTTGTCAGTAAACTAAACTACGGTCCAAGAACTCCAGAAACAACTGTTGCCGTGCCGATGGTTCACGATACTATTCCGATTTTAGGAGTAAAATCTTATCTAAATAGACCAAAGTTGCCCTATTTCAGGTTTCCGGGATTCGAAGATATCGAACACAACGACATAGTGGTTTTTAATTGGCCGGTTGATACTGTGCCATATTTTGGATATAAAGGAAATAAATCCTACGTAAAACCGATAGACAAAAAGTCAAATTATGTAAAAAGAGCGGTGGGACTTCCGGGAGATTCTTTGTCGATTATAGATGGACACGTTCATATCAATGGGGTGGAAATGGAGTTTCCCGACAGGGCTAAACCGCAAACCTCCTATTTGGTGAAAACTAAGGGAGATAATTTTAATCGACGGTATTTATATGAGCATTACGATTATACCGAGAATTTATATCCTCAAGGAAATAATACTTTTCTATTTGTTTCTTTGACTGAAGAGAATGCGCGAAAATTAAAAAACAATCCAAATGTCGCTTCGATACAAAAATATATCGCTCCAAAAGGTCAGGGAACCAATGTTTTCCCAACTGCAAATTTAGGTTGGAATGGAGATCAATATGGGCCGATTTATATTCCAAAAAAAGGTGCTACGGTAGAAATCAATAAAAATAGTTTGCCTTTCTATAAACGAATTATCGAAGTTTATGAAGGGAGTGAAATGGAGGAAGAACAAACTATCACCACCGATGGAGATCAAATCCTGATGAACGGAAACCCCATAAATAATTACACTTTTAAGCAGGATTACTATTATATGTTGGGAGACAACCGACACAACAGTGAAGACAGCCGATATTGGGGGTATGTTCCGGAAAATCACATTGTTGGAAAACCGGTATTTATCTGGTTGAGTATGGACAAATACGGCAGTGGATTCTTTGATCGCATCCGATGGGACAGAATGTTTACTTCAGTACATGGGAAAGGAGAACCTACCTCCTACTTGTCCTATTTTCTCATTGCAGTTGCAATCCTGATCGGGATTTCGATTTTTAGAAAACGTAAAACCAAATCTTGATATGCAAAAAACGCTTATCAATCCGGGATATTTTGCTCCGATTGATTTGTTTTCAGCCTATATCAATGCCAAAACGGTTCTTTGGGAAAATGAAGATAATTATCAGAAGCAGACCTATAGAAACCGTCAGTATATTTACAGTCCAAATGGAAAACTCTTGCTCAATATCCCCATCGATCATACCACTCGCAAATCGGGAGCATCAAAATACAGAGATACCAAAGTGGAAAACAAATATGACTGGCAAAGAGTTCACTGGAAATCTTTAGAGACCGCTTATAGCAATTCTCCGTTTTTTGAGTTTTATCAAGATGAATTCGCTGCGCTTTATCATCAACCCGTTACATATTTATTGGATTTTAATTTCCGCTGTTTAGAAGTCCTCAAGTCCTGTTTGCAAATAGAGCAATCAGAGCGCTTAACTCAAAAGTTTTATAAAACTACCGCAGAATTGCCATCGATAAAAGATTTGCGTTTCCTGATTGTTGCCAAACGAAAACCAGCGATAAGTTTGGAAGTTTACGATCAGGTTTTTCAAGAAAAACACGGATTTATTCCCAATCTCTCTATCTTGGATTTGCTTTTTAACAAAGGCCCGGAGAGTTTATCTTATTTGAAGAGGAATGCTGTTCATATTTGAGAATGCAAACTGTAAACCCCGTTGATTCACTAACGGATTCGCCTCAAGCAACGCGATGCAATCGTGCTTCAGCGGGGGAACATGCCTAGCAAACCGCCTAACTCTTCAAGGGTTCCAAACCCTTGAAGAGTTGAATTCAATACAACATCCGATAACAAGTCGGGTTTCGAGAGCCTCCACTTTCGGAGTATTATTTCAGCACAATAAATCTTAGACGATAATAGACCTTATTACTCATAATTATTATTCATCGCGTTCTATATAACGGTGGATGATATCTTCTACTTCCTGACTTTCGGATAACTCGAGCAAGGTTAAGTTCACCTGAGAAATTAACGGGGAATTGTTTCGAAAAGCAAAACCATAACCCTGTTTATAATACTCGCCCTGGCTCAAATATAAATCTACATCATCGTGTTCTTTCATATAATACAACAATTGCGGTCGGTCATATACCACTGCATCGACAGATTTATTTTCTAATTCTTCCATCGCCTCGTCTAAGTCTTTTACGCCTTTTATATTTATTTTATTACTCTTTAGGAACTCTTGTGAAGGGGAACCCGCCACCGTTGCTGCTTTTCGTCCCGAAAGCTGTTCCAAACTTGAAATTGGAGAGGTTCCAAGGGTAGAAAGTGTAAGGGTGCTCGCTATTCCGGCCACCATAGAGGTTGCAAAAATAATAGATATAACCATCCAAGAACCCGCAATTATTCTGCCCAATAAAGTTATCGGAGCTTTATCTCCGTATCCTGTTGTACTCATGGTGACAATTGCCAACCACATCCCATCACCTATTCCTCTTATCGGATCGCTCGGAAACTGTTCCGGAGATTTTTTGCGTTCAGCCAACCATAATAACCCTCCAACGATGGCGAGAATTATTAAAAAAATACCGACGGCAATCAATAACTTAAAGCTAAACAGGGGTTTAATTCTTTGCCAAAGACTCATATCACCGCTTCGAGAAATTATGGATATACTAGAATTATAATACGGTTGCGAAAAACTATTCGTTTCCAATCGATTTGCGGTGATGCTGGTCGGCCCTACTACAACATCTAAATTGTGCTGATTCAAGGCATCTAAAGCTTCACTCACATCATCATAGGGAATGTACTTGAAATCCCAACCTCTTTGAACAGCAATATCATTCCATATTTCAATGGCGATACCGCTATCTCCATCATCAAATACAAAAGGCTCACTACCGGCAACACCGACCACTAAGGTATCATTTACAGTTTGCTGTTCAACATTTTGTGCTTTAGTAAAATGGGTAGCAAACAGCAAGACAACACAGCATAAAAAAAAGTGTTTATATAGTTCTTTGTCTATAATATTCAAATCAATAAATTTAAGAGGTTAAAAAGAATTGATCCCAACAGTTTCCCTTTAAACAATCCTCTTTCTAAACAACAAAAATACATTTTTATGCAAAAAAACCAATCATTTCATACCCTTTCTCTAAGTTTAATCGCAAAATATGACCGATAGTCAACTCGGCTCTAAATTATTTCTTGAACGACTCAAAAGTTGATTTTTTAAGGAATCCAAACCGCTTGGAGGGTTGTTCTAAAAATAAATCGATTTGATATGAAGGTTTTCGGTATAACATTAAACGCTTTGAGATAATCGGATTTCGAGTGTTTCAGTTGTCGCTTCCTGCTTCAATAGAATTTGAAAAAGATCTAATACGATAATACAAGTCTATAACGAATCTAATTTAATCCGCACCGAAATAGGTTCATGATCTGAAAGCTTTATTCTATAGGTTTTAAATTCAAGGATCGGAATTTGAGCATCTATCAAAAAATAATCTATTCTAATCGGGATAAAATCCATCACAAAAGTATAGCCCAATCCACTTCCTTTTTCTTTAAAAGCATCCTGAAACCCTGCTGAAAGTCTTCTATAAGCATAGGAGAAAGCGGTATTGTTCATATCTCCTCCGATCAGATTTTTATAAGGCGATTCGTTTTTTGCTCTGAGCAACATATCGATTTGTTGTTGTTGAACACCAAAAGAACTTCCCATTTTTCGGGTCATTTTTTTACCGGATTCGGTATTTAATGTTCGTAAATCCGGGTCGATTCGCAAACTCTGTAAGTGCATGTTAAAAACCCGGATGGTATCCTGTTCGATGACAATATCGGCATAAATCGCATTATTGGCTGTGTTGGGAAAATCGAGAGCGGATTTATTAATAATGGGATATTTAGAGAGAATGGCTTGACCGAACTTCCCGCTAATGAGTTTTTCATATACATAAGGATATTCCGAAAAGTCAATTTCTTCGCTTACATACTCCTGAAAACAAATGATATCCGGTGATTCTTTGGCAATAAACTCTTCTATTTGATTGGGAATTGTTTTATCGTCTATCCAATTATGTCGATTAAACTGACGAACATTATAACTTAACAGTTTTACGCCTTTCTCGGTCACTTCAGAATTTGAGGTATTGAACTTATAAAGAGACAGCACGTGATTAAAACCAATTGCCAACACAATGAGCGACAACAAGAATTGTTTTCTAAGGCGCAATATCCAGAAAAGGCAAAACAAAATATTACCCGCTATCAAAACGGGCATCCCCAAACTAAGAACTGCTAAGTGTGGAAAGGAATAAGGCGGAAAATAAGGCAGGGCATAAGCCAACAACAGCAAAACGGCAAGCAGTGAATTGATTACGAATAAGAACCTACCGAACAGACCGAGCTTTCTTTTCTTCATCGCTAATCTTTCCCCGCATTAAACAGAAAGTCTTTCTCTTCTTTGTTTAAGCTGTCGTATCCGTTTTTACTGATTTTATCTAAGATCTCATCGATTTTCTTTTGTTTTTCGCTTTCACTTTGGGCTTGATGGCGAGGTTGGTAAGGCCCTCTTCTTCCGCTTGGCTTCTTTTTATTCTTATAAACTTTTTTAAAAGGTGATTTCTTTTTAGTGCTAAATAATTCTTCAAAAAAATAAATTACATTATCAAACCAGGCTCCTATATCTACACCTTTACGCAGTTGGGTAGTATAAACAAACCCAAGGGCTGCACCGCCAAGGTGAGCGATATGTCCACCGGGATTATCTATAGGAATCATCATCAAATCTTTTACCACAAAAAACGCAGCTATCCACCAAAGTTTGACATTGAAGAAAAATAAGCGGATCATCATATTGGGAGAGAATGTTGCCACACCGATTAAAACCGCCATAACAGAAGCAGATGCTCCGACCAAGGTATAATTATATCCATCGGCAAAAACCGGAAATAAATTATAACTCAACAAGAAAAACAAACCTCCGGCGATGGCTCCTAACAAATAGTAATTCAATAATCTTTTAGGGGAAAAGAAGGTCAGAAAAAATCTACCTGAAAAGTAGAGAATAATCATATTGGAAGCAATGTGCCAAAACCCGGCATGCATAAAAGCATAGGTGATAATTGTCCAAGGCCTATAGACAAACACACTTAACTGTCTTGGCAAAACAAGCCATTCAGAAAGTTTACCCAAGACGCCATCTGCTTGAAACAGAAAACCTATTACTCTCAGCAAGATAAAAAACAAAAAGACGGCAACGTTGATGACAATAAGCTTCTCTGTCATTCCGGCCAAACTATATTGATATCTTATTTTATCCCGAAGATTCATCTAATTCCAACGATTTTGATTAAACTGACTTCTTTTCCAATACCACAAGGTAATAAACCCGATAACCGCTCCGCCCACGTGTGCCCAATGGGCTGTATTTGAGGGGCCTAAAACTGCAGTTCCGCTTATTCCTGAATATACTTCCAATATAAAATAACCTCCGATTAAATATTTAGCTTTTATCGGAATCGGCACAAAGAATAAATACAGCGGCATATTGGGATACAACATCGCGAAACCTGCCAACAAACCAAAAACTGCTCCTGAGGCTCCAACCATCGGAGTCATATAAGTTCCCAACATCGATTTGACCGCATCTCGATTCGCCCCGTCCGGTAAACCTACTTGATAACTGCCACTGCGGGTCCATTGAGAATAGGCATCTTCCATCAAATCGTGAATTCCTCCCCGCGACATTCCGGCATTTGTCAGGGTTTCCATTCCCATATTGTAATTATAATAGCTGAAAAGCAACTGTAACACCACTGCTCCTAATCCGGCCGAAAAATATAAGAACAAGAACTTTTTTTGTCCGATAGATTGTTCCATAATACTTCCGAACATCCACAGCGCAAACATATTAAAAAATATATGCATAGTTGACCCGTGCATAAACATGTGGGTTATTATTTGCCAAATTCTAAAGTTTTCATTTTCCGGAAACCACAAAGCGAAATACCTAATGGCCTGAATTCCCATGAATTCACTTCCCACAAAAAAGATTATATTGGCAATCAGTAAGGTTTTTACCGTATCTGTTATTCTCGACATTTACACAAAATTTTTATCTAAGTCTTCAGCACTTAGCCGAATATACACCTTTTCATTATCCGGGGTCATATCCGGTTCTTTACAGGCAAACAATTGATTAACTATCGAAGATTGCTCTTCCAAATTTAAGGAAACACCGGTTCTAATAGCGGTGTTTTTCGCTAAAGATTGCGCCAACAATTGCGTGTTTGCATTTTGGTTCTCGGGAAGATTATTTTCTAAATCAGACAACACCTGATCTAAAATCACAGTTACTTGACTTTCAGAAATCATTCCGGGGATACCGCAAATTTTTACTTGTTCCGCTGTTATATTTTCAAAATCAAAGCCTATTTGTTCTAAATAAGTTTTTATTTCTTTAAGCATTTCAATTTCCATCAATGAAAATTTAAGAATCAAAGGAAATAATAATTGTTGACTCGAGGTGGGTTCAACTGTTATATTTTTCAGAAATTCTTCATACAATACCCGATAATGGGCACGGTGTTGATTGATAATTAACATTCCTCCTTTTAATGCACTGACAATATATTTTTTTTGTAGTTGAAACATGCCTGTTTGTTGTTCTTCAACTTCCCCGGAAAACAAATCTCCGGTAATCGTTTCGCTTTCAAACTCGATACTGGGCAACTCATCGGATGATTTAGTATCCAAGCCGGCATATAACCCTTCCCATTCCGCACCTTTAGGTCTGCGTATTTCAAAGGGGTTCGAACCACTTCCTTGATCCTGTTTAAAAGGATTAAAATCTCGATCTACTTCTACTTGTGGAGGTCTAGGATTTTTATTTTTAAACTCATAAGGCGTGTCGAGTTCCGGATTACGATCAAAATCTAAAGAAGGGGTAATATCGAATTGTCCCAAACTGTGTTTGACCGCCGCGCGGATAATGGCATAAATCGCGTGTTCATCGTCAAATTTTATTTCAGTTTTAGTTGGATGAATATTGATGTCGATCGACTTAGTATCAATATTGAGAAATAAAAAATAGGAGGCGTGTTGCTTGTCCTGCAACAGACCTTCATAGGCAGCATTAACCGCATGATTTAAATAAGGGCTTCGTATAAATCTATTGTTGACAAAGAAAAACTGCTGTCCTCTTGTTCTTCTGGCAAATTCCGGTTTTCCCACAAATCCCGAAATTTCCACTACTTCGGTTTCCTCTTCAACCGGCACTAATTGCTCATTGGTCTTTCCTCCAAAAACAGCCACAATACGCTGTCGATGATTGGCTTTATTCAATTGAAACAGCTCGGCATCATTGTGATAGAGATTAAAAACCACTTGTGGATGTGCCAAGGCCACTCGTTGAAATTCATCTATAATATGTCGCATTTCAACCGCATCAGATTTTAAAAAATTTCTTCTCGCCGGAATATTATAAAAGAGATTCTTAACACTAACCACTGTTCCTGTGGGGGTTACACAAGCTTCTTGCGACATCACTTTGCTGCCTTCGATACTGATGTGGGTGCCCAATTCTGCATTTGCTTCTTTGGTTTTTAAATCTATATGTGAAATCGCGGCGATAGAAGCTAATGCCTCCCCGCGAAAACCTTTAGTTTTTAGTTGAAATAAATCGTCTGCAGCTTTTATTTTGGAAGTGGCATGTCTTTCAAAAGAAAGTCTGGCATCGGTGGTACTCATTCCAATTCCATCGTCAGAGATTTGAATAAGTGTTTTCCCTGCATCTTTAATCAGCAAATCGATGCGGGTAGCTTGGGCATCGATTGAATTTTCAAGCAGTTCTTTTACAACCGAAGCAGGTCGTTGAACAACTTCACCGGCAGCTATTTGATTAGCAACATGGTCGGGTAATAATTGAATGATATCACTCATCTACGAACTAAACGGTAATCTAAAGATTGATAAATCGAAATCAATAATCCACAAGAATATAAAAATCAACACCAATGCGATGAAAATTATTCTTCTATTAATTTCTCTGTTTTTACGATTGCGGCTATCTGCACGGGCTACTTTCCAATGCGCGCCAAAATCAACTGCATTTGGCGTATCTCTGTATTTGTGGAAAGTAGATTCTTCGAAATCAAATGTCGTATTGGATTCCTTTCCCTTATAATAGCGAGGGGTATAGTTATACCGCCTGTTTTGCCGCCTTTTAAATCTGTGAAAAACCAATTTCATAACAACATTTTATATCTCGAATTTATCCATACCAGATAGTTTTCAAATTTAATCAAAATTAATTGGATACCCTATTTATAAACCGACGGAATCTACCCGGTTGATTTGACCAATAATCAATGCTGTGCTGAATAAGTTATCTGCCTTTATTAACGATAGAAGAAAGTTTTATTTCTGAATATACTTCAGCACTCTACCATCCCAGCAATCTCACAAGATTGCCTGAAGCAACCTGTAAAACATTTGAGTTTTCAACCGTTTTTGTTGTACCCCGCCCCTGCTCCCGAGGCGCACACGGTAAAAGGCGTAAAAAAGGCCGAAAATCAGAAGTGTTTTGTAAATAATAACTAATGGCCCAAGTTTAAAACTGCATTGACGATTAAATCTTTTTCGCTAAAATTTAAACATCATTGGGATCGATTCAGCTTTCTCCTAAAATTCTTAGGTAGTGATATTGGAATAAAAAGTGAATTTCATCTTTCTTTTTAGGTTTTTTCATCCAATTCGTATTAAAATAGAATAAATCATCGTTGAATTAAA
>DATGSA010000127.1:0-12570 GCA_035303085.1 Flavobacteriaceae bacterium | reverse complement strand
CCGACGGAGACCAAGTAGTTCAGTTGGGAGGAACTTTAACTGAAGATGCTACTGAAATCGAAACTTCTGGAGACGCCAATACCTTAGCGATTACAGGATTAGTTGATTTAACCCAAGATGTCGAAGATGGAATTTTAGATTTAGCCGATTTCGATGTGGTGATTATGAATGAAAATGGAATTTTAAAACGAATTTCTACAACTCAATTGATGAGTGAGGCTGATGTAGCATTGAACTTTGAAAACGGATTGACGCAAATTGGAGATGTGGTAAAATTAGGTGGTGCATTAACGGAAGCTACTACCTTAACGACAGATGATGCAAATACATTAGCCATCGATGGTTTACAAGCCGCCGACACTCCCAGCAAAATTGTGGTTGTCGAAGATGCAGAAGGGGTTTTACGAACCGTCACCCGATCGCTTCAGGCCGACGTTGCTGCTGACTTTACGGTTTCAACAACTACTTTAGCAGATTATTCACCTTATGTACAAGAAGTAAATCTCGATGTGGATATCACAGGTTTAACCGGAGGTGATATTACGATTACTTTACCTGATGCTGCTCCGGCAAGCGGACAAGTTATTAATGTGAAATTATCTGACGGTGAGGAAGCGAGTAACTATTTAAATATAAATGACGCTGGCGGAGAAATAACTTATGGTGCCTTACCGCTACAAGCTTGGATTTTTAAATCTAACGGAACCAATTGGCAAATTGTAGGAAAGAATTGAAATTTTAAAGTAAGCTAAATTGCTTTTAAACCAAGAATTCCCCAAGTGAACCTTTAAAACAAAGGCTCACAATCAACTATATAAGAACCATAAATAATGCGTTTTAAAATATATCAAATACTAATTTTTGTCTGTATCGCAACAGTCTCCTCAAACCTGTTTGCGCAACAAGGAATTGGTACGGAAACCCCCGATAAATCTGCTGCGTTGGAAATTAAATCTGAGAAAAGGGGTCTGCTTATTCCGAGAGTAAGTTTACAGAGTATTACAGATCAGACTACGATAAGCGATGGAAACGTGGAAAGTCTCTTGGTTTATAATATCAATGAGGGGGATGATATGATTCCGGGATATTATTATTGGTCGGAAAGTGAAAATAAATGGATAAAACTCTTGGTAGAAGGAGATGAATCAGGAAATGAAATTGAAACTTCTTGGTTGGAACAAATAACGGATGACCCAGCCATTGAAAACGATCAAAATATTTATCAAGAAGGAAATGTAGCCATCGGAAAAACTGAAAATTTCTTAGATGCTACTTTAGATGTATTCGGAAGCATTAGCGGAGGAAATCCAGCAGATGGAACTTTTGGAGAAAACTCAATCGCGGTAGGTGATAGTGTAGTCGCCAGTGGAAATAATTCTGTGGCTTTTGGGTATGGTTCTGAAGCCACAGCTTTTGGTGCTTTTGCGGGAGGAGGTTTTCAGAATAGTAATAGTGATCCCGAACAAAAAGGAGGGTTAGCATCCGGGAAAGGAGCTTTTGCTTTTGGGAGAGCTACTAAAGCAGAAGGAAATTATTCTGTTGCTATGGGCAGAGAAACTCAGGCTCAAAAAATATCGTCAGTTGCTTTAGGGTTCAAAAGCAGAGCTCAGGGAAGTTATTCTTTTGTTATGGGGAATTATCTAAGAGCTTACTCCGCTTATGAAGCTGTTTTTGGACAATACAATGCATTCAAATCGGGTAGTGGAAGTTTGAGTTCTTGGAATTTGGAAGATCCACTTTTCGAAATTGGAAACGGAACAGGCTTTAATGGAGAAGACCCAAACAACGCTTTGACAATTCTTAAAAAAGGCTGGACGGGAATTGGAATTATTGGAATAAACAATGCTGCCAAACCCACTGAAATGTTAGATATCGGAGAAAATCCTGATGACAATGCCGGCTACGAGGATTTACATAAAGTCAAAATCAGAGATTTACCCCGAACAGATGGAGCTCTCGCTCTGCCAACCCCTGATAAAATTGTTACCGTTGACCCTGATGGCGTTTTACGTTCTGTAGATATTGATGATTTGGGAGGGAATGATGATGTTGTAGAAGGACCGTGGCTTAATCAAGACGGCGATGAAGTAGCTACAGATAATGAGGAAGATATTTACCAAATCGGTAGTGTGGCGATTGGAAAAGATGACGGATTACCTGGAGTTGCTTTAGATGTACAAGGCCCATTTCGGGGAGGTGATAATACAGATGATAACCCTTCCATAGGGTTAAATTCTTTTGGATATGGAAAAGATGTAGAGGCTTCAGGTGATTATTCTTTTGGATTTGGGAAAGATGTGGAAGCTTCGGGAACGTATTCTTTGGCTTTTGGATTTGGTTCTCAAGCAACAGGTTATTCTTCTATTGCCATTGGTAGAGATATAAACATTACGAAAAATTACGGGCTAGCTATTGGGAAAGATAATAGTATTACTGAAAAGGAATTTGCTGTAGCTTTAGGTCAAAACTTATTACTTTCGGGAGAGAATGATGGAGAAATTGCATTAGGAAGATTTAATAAAGAAATTGACAATTCTATATTTCAAATTGGAGCGGGGAATAATAATGATAACAGAAAAACACCTTTTTCTATTTTATATGATGGTAAAGTTGGAATAGGACTCGACGATGCACCAACCGCTCAATTAGATATAGGTGATATGGATGGGGAAGGAAATGTTAGAATTAGAAAATTGCCTAATATTAGTGGAACTGCTAATAACAGAATTGTAGTCGTAGATAATAATGGCATTCTAAAATCCATCGACAGCTATGGATTTGGTGGGAGTAACGGAATTCTAACAGCTGGGAATGGTTTAAGTCTTGATGAAAATAACGAATCTAAAGTAGTTTTGGGTGGTGAGCTCGAAGACGATACCGAACTTAATTTAAATGAGCACGATTTAAAATTTACTGGTTTAGTTAATGAAGAAGTAACCAATGCGACAGAGGTTTTAGTAGTAGATAGTGAGGGCAATCTCAAAAAAGCCAAATCCATGATGCCCAAGTTTTTCCATATGCCGGCGGTGGTGGTGCCTTGGTTAGAGTCGGATACCACAAATGATAATCATAGTAGTTACAGTAATGGGACTTTTACTATCAATTTGTACGATATTTATTTGGAACAATTTGGAATGACCGGAAACAGCGTTTCTTCTGCAGATACTCCAAGTAACGATCATACAATACCTACGTTACCTGCAAATGAATTGATTTACAACATCACTTATTTCGACAATACTGTTTTTGATCAGGTTAGTGTGAATGGTGATGGAGAATTATCATATGAAATAAGTAATAACGCCGAACCCTCCGCCAAAACCTATATGAATATTGTGTTTGAAGTAATAGACTAACCGCTTTTCAATATAAATTGTACAGACTCATGCCAAACCCTTTGACATATTCTTTCTTAAACCATTTTGAACCAAAAAAAGTATTTTTTATGGGAGTTTGCTGTTTGATTTTTGGTGTTAATTTGGGGTGGGGGCAGACTTATTGTACGCCACAATACACTGTTGGTCCGTGTTATTCAGAATCCTTACCAGACAGATTTAAAGAAATTCATTTAAATGGAGAAACGATAAATTTTGATTTATCAGGTTATAATTGTCAAAATTTAAGAGATATGACTAACGAAAATATTCCTGATTTAATTCCGGGAAACACATATACTATCGTGGTTGAAACCGATAACGATTCAAATGATTATTTGGGAACTTGGATTGATTATGGAGATAATGGTGTTTTTGGAGACGATGATATAGGAATTACAGAAAAAATAGATAATAGGCATATGACACCCAATACAGAGACTCAAATAGATTACACCATTCCCTTAAATGCTCCTATCGGTATACATCGACTTAGAATGAGATTAGCTTATAGTTCATCTGGGAATTTAAATGTAAATCCATGTACTTATTATGTTTATGGGCAAGCTGTTGATTTTTTAGTTGAAATAATAGAACCGTGTACGGATCCTATAACAATTACAGCTGATAAGGATTTTTTATGTATAGAGAGTGACGAAGTTACTTTGACTGCAGAAGGAGGTGAACCAGGTGATATTTTCTTTTTTGGGGAGGATCCGGATGATTTTGATAATCTTACCGAAAGTTCTCAAGTAACTGTCAATGAACCCGGCACTTATTATTTTAGAGCTTATGAACAAGAGGAAGGTTGCTGGGAAACGCCCGTATCAATAAAAATAGAACTTTTAGATATCGAAATCGATGCCGGTGAAGATAAATCCATTGGTTGCGAAGGTTCAGCACAAATTGGTTTTGAACCTGCACCTTCTGTCCCTGATAACTACTGTGTTCCAGAGGGGACTAATTCATCTCGCTATATCAACCATTTCTCCACGACTGGAGGGATTGATAACATCACTAATAATAATTCAGGATTTTCACAGAATGGTTATGGAGATTTTACGAATATGGTTTTAAAAGGGTACTCAGGAACTGCTATAGATTTTAATGCTGATATTGTAGGTGGAACAGCAGGTTTTCGTATATGGATTGATTGGGACCAAAATGGTCAGTTTGATATTACTAATGAAGTTGTTTACGAAAGTTCCGGTTATTCAAGTAATCATCAAAATTCATTTGATATCCCACCCTCTGCCGCTGGTACTTATCGAATGAGAATAGTAAGTCATTGGTTGAGTACTTCAGGAGATGCCGAATCTTGTGAAACTGGATTTACTTATGGTGAATTTGAAGATTATACTGTGCAAATAGGTCAAACTATTGATGAATCAGCAACATATTCTTGGGAACCAACCACAGGTTTAGATGAGTCAGATATTCCAAATCCAATAGCTTCTCCTTCAGAAACCACTCCTTATGAATTAACCGTCACGGTTGACGGTTGCGAATTTACAGATACCGTAACGGTTACCGTAGATAATTGTCTTCCGGTGTTAGAAGTCTGCGCTAAAGATATTATTATAGATTTAAATCAAGGTCTTCCTGAAAATATGAACCCAGAAAATGTGGTTTGGTATGAAGATGATGGTGATGGAAGTCCCGGGTCAACTCAAGTTAGTAATCTTGAAGATGTAGAACCCGGAATCTATTGGGCGTCTTATGATAATGAATGTTGGCGATTAAAAGCAAAATATGACTTTACAGGAGATTGTTTGGATTGTGTAGAAGTAGAGTGGGAAGAAGTTTATAATCCTCAACCCAATACTTCTCAAACTTTTAATCCTGCGGAGGCTGATTATGGAGTCTTAGACTTTTATGGAATTGTAGGGGATAGGTTTAAAATTCGGTACAATGGTGCTGTTTTAAATGGAGGCTTTTTCTATTTCACACCTAATAATCAAGCTAATGTTCACTTTTTAGATGGTTCTATTTGGGGAGCAGGTGGTATTGCTGAAATAGGTGATCTCACAGGAGCACCAAATAAACCAATCTTACGTTTTGTTTTTGGTCCTCTTGGAGTAGAAGGGTTTTATGGAAGTAAAGTCTCCGCTAACCATCCTGATTATGAACTTGAACCTGTTGAATTATTTAATGGAGCTGAATTTCATTCGATAACTTGGTATGAAAGCAATATGTCAATTCAAATACAAAAACCAAGTTCTAAAGATCTTTTTTATAATTTCCGTTCCGTAAATATTGCGGAATGTCCTGATATTCCTGCGGGAATTTTTATTAATCCCCAGCTTAGGAATAGGATTGAACATTAAGCATATAAGAAGAAGTTTTATAAAAAATAACACTTTAATTAAACTGAAAAAGAATTATATAAAAAGACAATGAAATATATTTGGACACATATCTGGTTACTTTTGATTGCCTGGCCGGCTACAGCTCAGATTGTCAATAAAGGCATGGCTTATCTCAGTCCGAATACACAATTTGTGTCTTTATATGATTTTGATAAC
This sequence comes from Flavobacteriaceae bacterium, assembly GCA_035303085.1. GTDB lineage: Bacteria > Bacteroidota > Bacteroidia > Flavobacteriales > Flavobacteriaceae > JAJYSO01. The sequence goes on along the minus strand of DATGSA010000127.1, from coordinate 6,671 downwards.
CAAGACGGAGGCGAGTTTTATAACGATGGGAGGGCTTCGTTTTATAAAAACTTCAACAATGACGGCATTTTTGATTTTTATGAAAATACGGGAAGAACACTTTTTATAGGACAAACTCTTCAACAGCTCAGTGGTGCCAATCCCAGTCATTTTTACGAGTTGATTTTTAATAATAATTCGCTGATGACCCCTTTTCAATTATCGGGAGATTTCAATATTTATCATTTTGCAAATTTCAGTCAAGGCATTGTGGACAATCGCAATTTTGGCGGGAAAATGATTTTTCAAAATGAAACCGAAGCCCTTAATCCTTGGGATCAAAGTTTTGTAAACGGTCCTGTGACAAAGTTGGGGACTTCCGATTTTAATTATCCCATTGGCGATGAAGGTTATTACCGTTTTGCAGGAACGGCTAATTCTGCATTGAATAACCATTACCAAGCGGAATATTTTTATGCCAATTCCAATAACCAATATCCACATAACCAAAAAGAAGCAACGATTCTATCGATTAATAACCGCGAGTATTGGAGTATGGAAAGTGTAGAAGATGTTGGCGAGCAGCTTTTCGTTACGTTTTCCTATCACAATATGGCAACCCCACAGGAATTTATAACCGCAGCTATTCAAAATGCTTTAGTCATTGTGCGTTGGGATGCTCCTACTCAACAATGGATCAATGAAGCTGGAAGTGTAAACCTCAATGATAAAAGCATTACTACTTCAGTTGAAAAATTGGGGAATTTTACTTTAGCAAGAATTGAAGTGGAAGAGGAGGACGAATGTGAAATAGAAGTATTTAATATGATTGATATCAGTGGATTGAGTAACAATAAATTTATGCGTATTCAATCCGACTGTGCTGAAAATTTTGCGGTAAAAGTGTTTAATCGATGGGGCGTAAAGGTTTTTGAAACAGATCATTATGGACTGCAAGGAGATGTTTTTGACGGCTATTCCGCAGGGCGACTTACGATGGGAAATAAAGATCACCTTCCTACCGGAACTTATTTTTATATCCTCAATTATCAGGATACCAATCAGCAAAAGCCGAAAGAAGAAATCGGTTATCTATATATCCGAAATAATTAAAATTTAAAATCAGGTTGTAGCTATCAAACTTATGAAAACTAAGCAAAACACATATTATTTCCTTTTGCTCCTCGTGGGAATGCTGTTGTGTTCTGAAAGTTTTTACGCTCAACAAGAATCGCAATACACGCAATATACGTATAACACGATGAGTATCAATCCCGCTTATACCGGCGGTCGCGGTAGGCTTAGTGTGTTGGCGTTATACCGAAATCAATGGGTCGGAATAGACGGAGCCCCGGAAACCTTTAATATTTCCGGACACACGCCCTTAGGACAAACGGGAAGAGTGGGCGTGGGGGCAGAGTTTACAGCCGATAAAATCGGTCCCACCACCAGTAATATCGCTGCGGGAAATTTTTCTTATGTAATTCCTTTTTCGGCTGAATTTCAATTTTCGTTTGGCATAAAAGCCGGGGTAATCGATTTTAATTTGGACCCCGATAAGCTGAATATCTATGACCAACACGGATTGGACTTAAGAAACACCAACCGAATGATGCCCATCTTGGGAATAGGAACTTATTTTTATGGAAAAAATTGGTATGTCGGCGTTTCAACCCCAAACTTTTTGGAAACCAAATATTTTGATGAGACGAAAGTTTCCACCGCCAAGCAGAAAATGCACTTGTATCTGATAACCGGTTATTTATTGAATATCAGTGATGAAGTGGCCCTTAAACCTTCCGCATTAGTAAAATCCGTTCAGGGTGCGCCGTTAGCTTTAGATATTTCCCTCAACAGTATTTTCTACGACCGTTTTAATCTCGGAATAGCTTATCGCACCAGTGCAGCTTTCAATTTTATGACAGGGTTTCAATTGAATGATCACTTTATGGTGGGGTATGCTTTTGATTATTCCACTTCAGAATTGGCAAAATACAACAGCGGTTCCCATGAAATATTTTTGCGATTCGAATTGGCGCCTTTAAGATATCGATCGATCAGAAGAGGTACGGGACCTTCTTTTTAAGTTTCAAGATCTTGGCTATAGTTTAATTGAGCGTTGAAATTTAATTCCAAACCCATATTTCAAAAATTTCAAGTTGGTTCGAATAAAGAAAATTCAATTACCCCTTTTGCTCTTTCCTTATCCTTAAAAACCGTTTTTCTTCCTCTTTCCCGCGAATCTGCTCTCGAGGCAGACAACTGACAAAAGTCATTTCGAAAAAAAGATTCTTCTTAAAAAACCATACATTTAATAGTTTCCTTTGACCTAAAGAGAAATAAAGAACGAAAAACAGATATTATTAATCATAGTAGTCATTTTAAACTGGAACCTAAAACCACAAAAAAAAGTGATATTATTTTACTCGTATGTGAATCAGATTTATGTAGTTTAGGTATTGCAAAAAACGTTTTACGTTAAGAGCAGTAGCGGAATAATTTACAACTTACTGATTCACCAAATAAACATGATGACAGGCGGCGATTGCTGCGGTTTCAGTTCGCAATCGATTATTTCCTAAATTGGTGGGTTTAAAACCGGCTTTTTCAGCCATTTGAATTTCTGTTGGAGAAAAATCTCCTTCCGGACCGATTAAAATAGTTACTTGTGTTTTTGGGATAAGTTGTTGATGCAAAAATACATTTTCATCATCATCACAGTGTGCGATAAATTTATCACCCGGTAAATCTTGCTTTATAAACTCTGAAAAAGATTGTGGAGCTTCCAATTTTGGAAGGTAATATTGTAATGATTGTTTCATCGCACTTTCTATTACCCGCTCAAATCGGTTTAATTTTACGCGCCGTCTTTCACTGCGTTCACAGATTATCGGGGTGATTTGATCTATGCCCAGCTCTGTTGCTTTTTCTAAAAACCATTCAAATCTATTGTTGCTTTTGGTGGGAGCAACGGCTATATGCAAATGAAAATCGTCGGACTTATGATAAGTTTCGGTAATAATTTCAGCTTTGCATTTATTGGGATTAGCATTGATTATTTCAGCTTCGAATAAAAACCCTTTGCCATTAGTTATGAGTAATTTATCTCCAATTACCTTACGTAAAACTCTAATGATATGTCCACTTTCTTTTTTGTCAAAAACCACTTCAGAAGCACCGGAATTCAAATTTGGATTATAAAATAACTGCATAAAAAACCATTGAATAATTTAGAATAAATATCTCGCTTTTGCCGAAATCGAAACATCGGCGAAGTCGGCGTTTTTGTATTTTAAATATCCTACAATTCCAATCATCGCCGCATTATCTGTGGTGAATTCAATTTTTGGAATATAAACTTTCCATCCTTTTCTATTATCGGTCAACGCTTTTCTGATCCCACTATTGGCAGCCACACCACCACCGATAGCAATTTCTTTGATATCGGTTTGTCGGACAGCTTTGTCAATTTTATCTACCAGAATATCTACCACGGTTTTTTGAAAAGAAGCGCATAGATCGTAAATATTCTCTTTGATGAAATCCGGATTTTCCTTTTCTTGTTTTTGTAAGAAGTATAAAACTGAAGTTTTGAGTCCGCTAAAACTAAAATCCAGTCCTTTTACTTTTGGTTTAGCAAAAGCAAAAGCTTTGGGATTTCCTTTTTGAGCATATTTATCGATAACCGGACCGGCGGGATAGGGGAGGTTCATCATTTTACCACATTTATCAAAAGCTTCGCCAATAGCATCATCTAAAGTTTTTCCGATAATTTCCATATCGAAATAATCCTTTACTTTGATGATTTGGGTATGTCCGCCACTGATAGTCACCCCTAAAAACGGAAAATTTGGCTTTTTAAATCCCGGCTCTTCAATAAAATGAGCCAAAATATGAGCTTGTAAATGGTTGACGTCTATCAAAGGAATATCGAGTCCCATCGCCAGAGATTTAGCAAAAGAAGTGCCTACTAAAAGTGACCCCATCAATCCTGGTCCACGTGTAAAAGCAACTGCGGAAAGCTGAGATTTATCTACTCCTGCTTTTGCCAGCGCTTGGTGAACTACAGGAACAATATTTTGTTGATGTGCTCGAGAAGCTAATTCAGGAACAACTCCGCCATATTCTTCGTGAACTTGCTGAGTTGCCACAATATTACTGAGTATTTTCCCGTTGCATAAGACAGCTGCTGCCGTGTCATCACAAGAAGATTCAATTCCTAAAATAAAGATATCTTTTAATTGACTCAATTGGTTTAAAATTTGTGGTTGTATCATTTACCCTGCGTAACTTTGCAGTGTATGACAAAATTACTATTATTCAATACAAAGCAGAATATAATTCGGGTTTAATTTAAAATTGATTTCCTATTAAAAAGATTTTTGAAGTATTATGGAAAGCATTGGCTGCGGTAATTCTTTTACTGCTGATCATAATATTTTATTTTTCTATCCCGGCGGTACAAACAAGAACGGCCGATAAAATAACCAATCTTCTCAATGAAGAGTTTGGAACAGAGATTAAAATCGATAAAATTCAGATTACTTACGATGCCAAGGTAGATATCAAAGGAGCTTTTATCGGTGACCATCACGGAGATACCTTGATCAGTGCTGAATCGGTGAAAACCAATCTCATAAACCTGCGAAGACTTATCAAAGGAAAAGATATTAATTTTGGGGATGTAACAGCTACCGAGTTAACCTTCAGACTCAGAAGATATCAAGAGGATGAAAAAGACAGTTTTGGGATTTTTCTCGATAAATTGGAAAGTGAAAATCCCGATAAAAAAGAAGGTCCGCGGATAATTTTTTCACATCTGACCGTAATCGACAGTAAATTCAGCTTTTATGATGAACACGGAAAATATCCGGAGATTGTAAACTTAAAGGATCTAAATATTGATGCCGAAGATTTTATCATTCACGGCCCAAATATTGATTTGCAGCTGAACTCATTAAACGCAAAAGAAAAAAGAGGAGTAGAGATTGAAAATTTAACCACGCGTTTTAAGTTAGACCATGATTCAATGAATTTTGATCACTTCAACCTAATCACTAAACATTCAGATATTGCAGGTGATATTCATTTTTCTTATCAACAAACAATGGCTGATTTTGAAAATACGGTTGAAGTAGAGGCAGATTTTAAAAACTCCTTGGTGTCAACTTCGGATTTGAGATTCTATTATGGAGAATTTGGAATTGGTCACGACTTGAATTTCGAAGGAAAAATGACTGGAGTTTTAAATGATTTTAGCTTAAATGACTTTCGCTTAAAAGGCATAAATCGAACTGTTATCGATGGAGATATTGCAATATCAAATATTTTTGAAGAGGAGGGGTTTCTACTTGAGGGAAACTTTAATAACCTGGAAACCAATTATTATGACTTGATTAATTTTTTACCTCAGATATTGAGAGAACCTTTACCTCAAAACTTAAAACAACTCGGACAAGTTCAACTTATCGGAAAATTTAGTACCACCGGTTATATGGTAAGTACCAATTCTCGAGTATTGTCTGAAATTGGAGAAGCAGATCTTAATGCCAGTCTTTCCAATTTACAATCCCCCGGAAATGAAACTTATCGAGGAAAAGTCAGTATCGCAGATTTTGATTTGGGAAATTTCCTAAATAACCCGGATTTGGGGAAAGCGAGTTTTATCATGGATTTGGAAGGAAAAGGATTGGAAAGAAAAGACTTAAATTCTGAACTTAAGGGAGTTTTTACCAGTTTGGAATATAATGGATATACCTATCAACATATTGCGGTAAACGGTCAGTTTAAAAATCCTGTTTTTACCGGTGAAGTACTAAGCGAAGATCCAAATTTACAAATGTACTTTAACGGATCTGCCAATGTTTCAGGACCGGAAAACAATTATGATTTTATCGCTCAGGTTTCTCATATAGATTTGCATGCCCTCAACTTCAAAAAATCCGATTCCATCGCTATTTTTAGTGGGAGAGTAGCTATGGATATGCACGGATTTGATATTGATGATATTGTTGGAAATATAGAACTTACCGAGGCTATCTATGAAAATCGAAAAGGGACTTATGAGTTCGAAAGGCTAAAGCTTACCTCTTCTTTTGAAGAAAATAATATTCGAAAAATTAGCGTTGAGTCCCCTGATATCATAAACGGAGAGGTTAGAGGAAGATTTATCTTAGAAGATGTCCAAAAATTATTCAGAAATGCTATTGGAAATCTTTACTCCAATTACCGTCCTTTTAAAATTAAGGATGATCAATATATAAACTTTGACATTGCCATTCACAGTAAAATTGTGGAAGCGTTATTTCCTGATGTCAGCCTGTCTCCGGGTACAACAATTAAAGGGGAAGTCAGATCAAGTAATTCAAACGTGCAACTTGCTTTTAAATCACCGGAAATTACGGCTTACGAGAATAAATTTATCAATATAGACTTACAATTGGATAATACTAATCCATTGTTTGCAACTTATATTGATGTAGACAGCATTGCTACCCCTTATTACAATTTTTCTAAATCGAATATAGTTTCTAATAGAAGGAACGACTCATTATATATAAATACTCGTTTTAAGGGCGGTAAGCAAAACAAAGATGAGTATAATATCGATTTGTTTTATACCATAAACGAAGAGAGTGAGTCTGTTGTTGGCGTTCGGCCTTCAGATGTCACTTTTAGAAATAACAAATGGT
>DATGSA010000126.1:0-5929 GCA_035303085.1 Flavobacteriaceae bacterium | reverse complement strand
CATCGCGGAAAACTTTTACCTGCGAAAATGGATGATCAGACTCAAAAGACTGATCGAACCAAGTGAGCAGCTCTACCAATTGCTCCATTGAATCATTGGTCTCCTGCCTAAAACTTCGATTGCGTTGCAAGGCTACATCCGAAATCGGTCCGGTTGTGGCTCTTCCGATTCCCAAGTCTATCCTGCCGGGAAATAATTCTTCCAGACTCCCGAAAATCTCCGCTACTTTAAACGGCGAATAATGATTGAGTAAAACCGAACCGGAACCCACACGAATTTTAGAAGTTTTGCTGGCGATGGTCGGAATCAATACTTCCGGCGCGCGTCCACCGAGCTGTGGGGAATTATGATGTTCGGCCAACCAGATGCGGTGATAGCCCAACTGTTCGATATGTTGTGCGGTTTCTATCGTGTTTTGATAAGCATCCGCCCGCGTACCGTTATAAGGAACAGGAGACAGATCGATGAGGGATAATTTCATAAACTGATTTGTTCTTAGAAAGTGAAAGCTACGAAAAATTGGAGGAGTTTGGTAGTCTTTTAGTTGGGTAGTTGTTTAGTCGATTAGGCTCGCGTTGCTCGCTGGTTTAGTTGGTTAGATTTCTCGAGGTGCGGGGTGCGAGGGAGCGCGTTGCGAGGGAGCGAGGTGCGAGGGAGCGTTTTTGCGAGGGAGCGTTTTTGCGAGGGCGCGAGGGCGCGAGGGAGCGAGGGCGCGAGGTGCGAGAGGCGAATTTGTTTAGTCGTTTAGTTGGTTAGGAAAAAAGTGAGCTGCGAGGGAGCGTTTTTGCGAGGGAGCGAGGGGGCGATTTATGAGAGGGTGAGGGGGAGACTTGGTGAAAAAAAGACTTGGTGAGGGGGAGAAAGGGCGAGGGGGCGAATTTGTTTAGTTGGTTAATCGATTAGTTGTTTAGGAAAATGAAAATTTGATGAGGAAGTGAAAAGGGAATTTGGGAAAGAACACTCGCGGGAAAAATAGGCGAATGCGCAGATTTGTAAATTCGTATTTTAAATATCTACTCCACTACCCCAACTTTTAAATAAAATTAAGATAAAGTATCGCCTCATTGCTTTCTTCAGAAAGCAAAATTCTTGAAAAATGCTTTCTGTAGTTAACAATATTTCTTATTTTTGTTTTCTATAGAAAGCAATTATGGAGAATTTAATATTAGAATTCCAGTCAAAAATACCAAATATATCTTTAGATATACAGCGGTATCTTGTTCATCAATTAGATTTAAATAACCGTATGATTGCGATAAAGGGTGCGAGAGGAGCTGGAAAAACCACATTGCTTTTACAAATTGCAAAGTTGCATTTACCCTTACCATCTACCTTATATGTGAGCTTGGATCACATTTATTTTTTTAATAAAAAGCTTTATGATCTTGCCAAGGAATTCACTCAGTTTGGAGGGACACATCTCCTACTTGATGAGGTTCATAAATACCCCAATTGGTCAAGAGAATTAAAATTAATTTACGATAATTTTTCGGAGCTAAATATCATTTTCACTTCCTCATCCATGCTTGAAATTTATAAATCAGAATCAGATTTAAGTCGAAGAGCAGTAACGTATAATCTGAAAGAATTATCTTTTCGAGAGTTTCTCTTGTTTGAAAATAAAGAAAATTTTTCTGCTTATTCCTTTACCGAAATTTTAGAAAATCACAATACTCTTGCGACATTGCTTTTATCTAAAATAAAACCTTTACCATTATTTAAAAAATATTTAGAAATGGGCGCCTATCCATATTACAAAGAGAATGAAGCTTTCTATATTCAAAAATTGCAAAATACTATCAATCTTATCATAGAAATAGACATTAATGCTGTGGAAGATTTACAATACGACAGCTTGGTAAAATTAAAAAAATTACTCATCACGATTGCTTCGAGCGCACCGTTTACCCCTAACATTAGCAAATTGAGCGAAAAAATAGGTATTTCCCGAAATATGTTGATAAAAAGTATAAAAATACTACAGCGTGCTGGTCTGATAAATGAGTTGTACAAAGATACTGTGGGTATTGGAGTATTGACTAAGCCCGAAAAACTATATTTGAACAACAGCAACCTGATGTATGCTTTGGCTAAAGGAAACACCAATATTGGAAATGTTAGGGAAACTTTTTTCTTCAATCAGTTCAAAAACTTACATGAGATAAATCTTTCCACAACAGCAGATTTTCTGATCGATAAAACATATACATTTGAAATCGGTGGTAAAAGCAAAAGCAAAAAACAAATAGCAAATATAGAAAATGCCTATGTTGCCAAAGACAATATTGAAATCGGGTTTGGAAACATTATTCCGATTTGGCTCTTTGGCTTTATGTATTAAAACCTGTATATGATAAGCAAGTTTTGGTAGAAAATAAAAAGCGAATTCACAAATACCCAGATCTGCAAATTCGACTTTTAAAAATTACCTCAGCAAACGGAATTACTCCTTTTTATAACTGACGTAATACTCCTCCAACAGATTCATCACTGCGGTGATCAAGTCCTTACTTTCCAACAAGATACTAAAATACAACGCGGTGTTTTTCGGACTGGATTCTTCGGTACGGGTACGGGAAACTTGACTGTCAATTTTTTCTGTAACCAACGCAAAAAACTCTTCTTTTCTATCTAAGATATCCCTTATTTTCTCGATTTCTCGATTTTTAAAGACCTCTTCAATATCGTCAAACAGTTCTTCCAAGGCTCGATTGATTTCCTTTAAATCTTTAATTTGGTTAAAGCGCAGGGCTTTGTGGTTATTGTTGACGTGTTTATAACTCGCTTTAGCGATATACGACAAGGAGTTTGTGACATCTTGCAAATACCCCAGAATAATGATATAAAAGTTACTTCCACGAACACTTTTCTCATCGAGTTCTTTGATGAAATAGAAAATACTGTATCGCAAGTCATCGACTTCCTTATTGAGTTTTTTGACTCCCTTTTTACTCTTTTTCAATTTGCCGGTATCTTGTGTCGCCAATCCACGCAGCATATTGGAGTATATTTTATTGCTTCGGTGTACTACTTTTGCAATGTTATCCGCACTTTCTTGAATGATTCCTTGTACGGTTTTACTTTCGGTTTTCTTCAGTCCGGTTTCATCGATAATTGTTTTACTTTTCTTTTTGAAGGAAATATAGTTCCGTGCTAATAACAGGACAGCCAACAACAATAAAACAGCGATAGCCACTTCTCTTCCCAAGAAAATAAGGTAAGCGATGGTTCCTGCGGTGACGAATCCTATAAAGGCTGTAAAAAACCAACCGCCAATCACTTTCAGCACTCCTGCAACACGATATACCGCACTTTCACGTCCCCAGGCTCTATCGGCTAACGACGTACCCATCGCCACCATAAAAGTTACATAAGTTGTGGATAACGGCAATTTCATCGAGGTTGCAATGGAGATTAAAATTCCTGCGACAACCAAGTTGATGGAAGCGCGAATCATATCAAACGCGGGGATTTCATACTTTTTCTTTTTCGGTAATTTTACAACCGGTTTTTCAAATCGACTGTTTATTTTGTCGTTAATCGCTTTCGGTAAGATATATTCTATTCCTTGCGCAGTTCGCGAAGATGCTTTTACCAAAATTCTGGACAACATATTGGGTTCAAATTTCTCTTGTCCTTCCCCTTGTCGTGCCAATCCGATTTCGGTTTCGGCAACGCTTCTTGCTTTTTTGGACAACCATAAGCTCAACACCATAATAAAACCTGCGATAAACAGCAGAAAAGGCTCTGCGGGAACTTTTCCTGACAAAATATCCATAGAGAACTCATTTGCAGCAACTCCCGAGCCTGCCCAGGCTACATAAGAATGGTATGCTGCCATCGGCACTCCGATAAAGTTTACCAAGTCGTTTCCTGAGAAGGCTAAAGCCAAGCTGAAAGTACCCGCGGCAATAACGATTATCAAAATGCTCTTTTTGAAAATCTTCATAAATAGAAAGGAAAACAAGGTCCAAAACACCAAACTACCAGCGATAAAAAGCAATTCATTATCTCCCACTACTCCATTATAATCTTCGTAATACGGGGTTCCTTTAAGTCCTTTCATAAACACAAAGTATCCGATAGCAGTCAAGGCAATTCCACCGAAAATAGCTCCAAAATTTTTGATTTTCTCTTCATAATGAAAGGTAAACACAAAACGAGAAAGCCACTGCACCACGGCTCCCACCGTAAAAGCGATAACTACCGAAAGCAAAATACCGCCAATAATTTCGGTTGCTTTTGAAGTATTGATATAGGTTCCGAGATCGGCTAAGGTTTCTGTATCACTACCGCTTATTTTTATCAAAGACATTACCACTGCCGCTCCCAAGAGTCCAAAGACAAGGGAGACCGTTGTAGAGGTCGGTAAACCCAGCGTATTAAAGAAGTCCAGCAGTAACACATCGGTAATCATCACCGCCATAAAGAGAATCATTATTTCATCAAAATAAAATTCACTCGGCACAAAGATTCCTTTTCGGGCTACCTCCATCATTCCACTTGAAAACACCGCCCCGATAAATATACCGATACTGGCAATGATCATAATTTTTTTAAAGGAGATCGCTTTAGAACCGATAGCCGAATTTAGAAAGTTAACCGCATCGTTACTCACTCCCACAACAAGATCGGCGATAGCAAGACCAACTAAAGCAACGATCATTAACAAATAAATATTTTCCATGTTTTGAATTAGTATTATTTAACTGCAAGCAAAACTATACTTATAGCGCCTTATATTTCTCAAAAAAATATTATCAAATTGTTACTAATTGAAACGCATTAGCGATCAACCCTTTATGATATTACGTGATAGGAAATAGCTTTTTGGTAGGAAGAAGCTTTGATTTTTATTTCGATTTAATTGTGATTTATGGAGGATGATTTTTGCTTGGGTCCCATCCCCGGCCCTTCTATTTCGACATAGCTCTACTTAGCATAGCGATCTCACGTAGCGCAGCGAGTAATACAGCGCCCGGAGGGAAGGGAGCTTGGTTTCTTGTTTTAATTTTATTACACTTTCCGAAGAATAATTGTGAATTTAAAGTAACCTTTTGGGCTGTTTTCTAAAAAAATATTTTTTTATAAAAGATGATTTTTTCTTTCTTCATGAACCTTCTCCAGCTCTTCCTCCTCCATAGGCGGACACAGTAAAGGAAGGGAGTTTGATTCCTGTTTCAATTTAATTGGACTTTATGAAAATTATTCGTGCATTCGTGGCAACTTTTTTAAGCTGTTTGCAGAGAGAAAAGTTGTTTTTTGGAAGAATAATTTCTGCTTGGGTCCCATCCCCAGCCCTTCCCGGGAGGGAAGGGGGTTTGATTCCTGTTTCAATTTAATTGGACTTTATGAAAATTATTCGTGCATTCGTGGCGACTTTTTTAGGCTGTTTGCAGAGAGAAAAGTTGTTTTTTGGAAGAATAATTTCTGCTTGGGTCCCATCCTCAGCCCTTCCCGGAAGGGAAGGGAGTTTGGTTTCTGTTTCAATTTAATTGGACTTTATGAAAATTATTCGTGCATTCGTGGCAACTTTTTTAAGCTGTTTGCAGAGAGAAAAGTTGTTTTTTTGAAGGATGATTTCTGCTTGGGTCCCATCCCCAGCCCTTCCCGGGAGGGAAGGGAGTTTGATTCCTGTTTCAATTTAATTGGACTTTATGAAAATTATTCGTGCATTCGTGGCAACTTTTTTAAGCTGTTTGCAGAGAGAAAAGTTGTTTTTTTGAAGGATGATTTCTGTCGCGTCCTAAAAATGGTTGACACTTTTTTCGTGTTTCGATTTTCAAATTTAATAACTTTATTTTGATATTTCATCATTTTTCTTAATCTTTACTTTGCAGCGGCGAAGCGGAGGCAGGCTCTGCTGGGAAGCAACTTGCCGAGGAATAACCGTCTGCCCGTAGAGCGTTATTGCTTTTACTGAGGCGGT
>DATGSA010000125.1:0-2852 GCA_035303085.1 Flavobacteriaceae bacterium | reverse complement strand
TAATCGGAGTTCCGCTAAATTCTGCGCTACCTTCAAATTCAATAGTCCGTATATAATCAGGAGGTAAAGTCTCCGGGGTTTGGGCAATTGATAATACGGAAATTAAAAAAGCGAAAATTATCAGATAAGTATCTTTCATTGAAGAATTAGGATTTGAGCAAAAGATAATTGATGATTAGAAAGATTTGCTCGGTAATTATTAAAGCGTAAATATACATAATTTGTGCTTTATGGGAGGCTATTGAAATTTTAAAAGAGAATCTTTGTTTAGAACGGTTTTAAATAGCTATATTGCGCTTATATCATGTTATTTGAGGTGGAAAACACCATTGAAATTGTTAGATTTGCAAACTGAAAAAATAATTTTATAAACACCCATGGCAACAGACATTAAAGTCAAACGAGGATATGACTTGCGTTTAAAGGGACAGGCTGAAAAAGAATTGGCCGATGCACCTTGGCCCAAGACATTCGCTGTAAAGCCTCCCGATTTTCATTCGGTTGTTCCTCAGTTGAAATACAAAAAACCCGGTGTAAAAATAGAAGCCGGTGATGAATTATTTCATTCAAAATACAGTAAGCAGGTGAAGTTTGTTGCTCCAGTTAGTGGAGTAATCAAAGAAATTGTTCGTGGCGAGAGACGTCGTGTGATGGAGATTATAATAGAATCTGATAAGGAGGTTACCTATAAAGATTTTGGAAAATTAGATGTTGCTTCATCCGACGCGCAAACGCTTAAAGATAGAATTTTTGAAAGCGGTTGCGGACCTTTAATCAAGCAACGACCTTATGATATCATTGCAGATCCTGACGATGAACCGCGAGATATTTATATCTCTACTTGGGATACAGCTCCCTTAGCTGCTGATCAAGAATTTATTCTTGAAAAACAGCAAAAAGAATTTCAAACCGGAATTGATGCATTGGCAAAACTGACTTCTGGCAAGGTGTATTTGGGGATCCAAAAAGGAACTTCTTCTTTTCTGAAGAATGTCAATAATGTTGAATTTATCGAGGTATCAGGAAAACATCCGGCAGGAAATGTCGGGGTGCAAATCAACCGTACAAAACCAATTAATAAAGGAGAACGAATCTGGACCGTAGGGCCTGAAGACGTTGCGATAATTGGTCGGTTATTCCTTGAAGGAGTTTTTAACGCCAAACGAACTGTAGCCGTAGCCGGCTCGAGTGCTAAAGATAGAAGATATTTTAAAACTGTTATCGGAGCAGGAATAGAGGCATTGGTTGGTAAAGTTGACACAAAAGAAACCAGGATTATTTCCGGAGATGTTTTGACCGGTACAAAATTAAGTGCCCATGGCCATCTTGGAGCTTATGACAATACGGTAACATTAATCCCCGAGGGAGATAATTTTAGAATGTTCGGTTGGTTACCTTTTACCTATAATAATATTCCATCGATGTCAAAAACTTCTTTTTCTTGGCTTTTTCCTAATAAGAAATATGAAGTCAACACCAATCTAAATGGAGAAGAACGTTCTTTAGTGGTGACAGGAGAGATGGAAGAGGTAATGCCGATGGATATTTATCCAATGCAGCTTTTGAAAGCTTGTATAGCAGGTGATATCGATCAAATGCAAAGCTTGGGGATTTATGAAGTTATCCCTGAAGATTTTGCACTTATAGATTTTATTAATACCTCAAAATTAGAAGCTCAGGAAATTATAAGAATGGGCTTGGATATAATGATTACGGAAGTAGGATAAACTGTTTGTAAATGAGTTTAAGAAAGACATTAGATAAGATTAAACAACCTTTTGAAAAAGGTGAGAAATATGAAAAATACCGGCCGTTAATACAGGCGTTTGATACCTTGTTGTTTGTGCCGGATGTAACAACTAAAAAAGGTGCACACGTGCGTGATGCAGTTGACTTAAAAAGAGTCATGATCACGGTTGTGCTGTCACTTATACCGGTATTGCTTTTCGGAATATGGAATTCAGGATACCAATATCTATCTCAAATTCATGAAGAAGTAGGATTTTGGGAGGCATTTGGAGAAGGAGCGATAAAAGTTGTTCCGATGATTGCAGTCTCCTATGCAGTCGGTCTCTTTTTCGAATTTGTTTTTGCATTAAAACGAGGACACGATGTCAATGAAGGATATTTGGTCACAGGATTGTTGATCCCGATGATTTTTCCGATCGACACCCCCTTGTGGATGGTAGCTGTTTCAGTTGCTTTTGCAGTGTTGATTGGAAAAGAAACTTTTGGAGGTACCGGAATGAATTTATTGAATCCGGCTTTAACAGCTAGAGCTTTTGCCTTCTTTGCTTATCCGCTTTCTATGTCCGGAACAGATGTATGGGTAAGTCACGCAGGAGAAATGGATGCAGTTTCCGGAGAAACAATTCTAGGCCATTTAGCCTTAAATGACCCGGCAGGTTATAGTACCTTCGATATGTTTATGGGAATAATTCCAGGATCGATAGCAGAAACATCAACGCTATTGATCATTCTGGGAGCCCTCATTTTATTGTTTACAAAAGTGGGCAGTTGGCGTATTATGCTGAGCGGAATTGTCGGAGGAGCTTTGGTTGCTTTATTGTTTAATGCACTTCCTGCTGATATAGGAAATAGCTTGACGAGTTTTGCCTGGTATAAACACTTAATTGTCGGTGGTTTTGCTTTCGGAATTGTTTTTATGGCGACGGATCCGGTAACAGCTACACAAACCACAAAAGGCAAATGGATTTATGGATTCTTAATCGGCGTATTGGCAATTTTGGTAAGAGTAGTAAATCCCGCCTATCCTGAAGGAATGATGTTAGCCATATTATTTATGAATGTCTTTGCGCCGACTATAGATTATTATGTAGTCCAAGCAAATA
>DATGSA010000124.1:0-8529 GCA_035303085.1 Flavobacteriaceae bacterium | reverse complement strand
TTGAGCACGGTAAGGTGATAGGTATTCATCAGTTGAAGGGATTTAAAAGAAGGGAATGTTAGATTATTATGATTAATCGGTCCTTCTCTATAAATAAAAGCAGTGGGTGCTGAGATAACATTTAAACCCACATCGGTAAAGATTTCAGTTGCTCGGGGCATATGTAAAGCGCTGGTTACTATAATCACATTTTTATCGGTGCCAAATTTTTGTTTGAAAGCTAAAGCTTCCTCCAAAGTTGTTGTGGGGGTGGGTAAGATTTCAATGTTCTTTTCGGGAACGCCAATTGAAATAGCTGCTTCTTTGCTGACCTGCGCTTGACTTTTTAATCCTTCATCGGTGTAGGCAGAAGTGACTAATATGCCTTGGTCTAAAGCGTTGTATATTCGAATGCCTTCATTTAATCTTGTCAACGTCATACCATTCAAATTCATAGCTGACGGGAGTTTCGGGTCTAAGGTGGCTCCTGCTCCTAAAACATGAATATAATACGCTTTCGATTGATCAAGTTCGCTTAAGTCAATAGGAGTTTGTGTTTTTTTTATCGAATGAATCAGTTTTTTGGGAATATAATTAGTTGAAGAAATTAAAAATAAAATCACTCCGATAATAACTACGGGTTTAAAAAGTTTGTGGTTTCGCTTTTTAAGCCAATAGATCAATATCGCTAATAAAAGGAAGTATAAACTGACATCCGGAATACTTTTTAAGAAAGAGATCAAATGTGGTATTATTAAGTTGTTTAAAGTCGAGGTGCTTTAGCTACAATTGAAAATTGACTGTATCCTCAACAAATCTCAGTCAAAAATTTTTGCTAAGATTATTTTGTTTAGATGGTAAAGCTAATGATTTTTAATTTAACCTATAAACTGATTCTTAGGGAATAACAGGTTTCAAGTTACAAATGATACCCTTTGGTTAAACAATAGAAATAATAGGCTAAAATCAAGAAGTTATTAATTCCCTTCCCCCTAAAAGTATTGGGGAAGGGAGAAGTGATAAACTTGAGGATCCAAAACAAGTTCAAAAACCTACTTGGTATGGATAAACTTAAACGTTGAACTATATCCTTTTTCAAACATCAATCGCGAAAGATAAACCCCGGGAGCAAATTGCTCTATTTGAATGTTTTCCTTGGTCGAGTAAAGGGATTGAGAAAAAACTTCTTGGCCGTTTAAATTATAAATTTTCACTTCTTTCATAGCGGAAGGACTTTCAAGGTGTAATTGGTTTTCACTGATATAGTGGGAAAAATTATTTTGTAAAATTTCCGAAACGCCCAAAGTTGGGTCTTTTGCAGTAATATTATCTACAAAACCCACTGCTTTCCCGGTAGTAAGAAATCCATATCCCGTAACTTCTGATAGGTTAAGGTTTCCGGTATAAACCAATTCTTCATCCACATAATAAAGCGTTTCTTCTTCTACAAAATCTAATTGTATAGTAAAGCGAATAAAGGTATCGTTGGGAACATCTATTTCTGCTCCGACTGAAAAGTCCGATAACTCAATGATAAGAACCCGTTCGTCGGCCAAAGCCATGGAGGCACCGGGCAATGCTTCTGTACCGGCCGCGCCATAGACATAAAAATTTATTTCTCCTTTGGGCGTTTCTGTGGAAGTAAAATATAAATCGGCAGACAATTCATAACTATCAGGAGATTCAGGAACTTCAGCACTGATTACACGAGTTGCTCCTGCAATATTTCCATCCGGAATTATCCCAGCTTCATCAATGCCCAACCGCAAAGCATAATCGCCGTCAGAAGCTTGCTCATCGCTTACAGTGAAGATATCCGACAAAATACTGAAAGTTTCCCAACCGTTTTGCCCGTTGATTTCACCTAATTCATAACCTTCTTCTGCTTCAAAAGAAGTGTCTTGTGCGTGGTGTGTGTGAACAAGGATAAACGCTGTAAATAAGAGTAATGCTTTTTTCATAAGTAATGTTGTTTTTGCAAAAGTAATCAATTTACTAAGGAAAAACAGCTTTCAAAAAGCTCCATTTTAGATTAACTTGTTTTTTGTTTTATAAGACGAAAAAACTAAAAAAGAATTGCCGATTTAACCGAGAGAAAATCTATTGGTTTTTAACCGTAGGGGGCTAATTATAACTCCTTAAAATCTCAACAAGCTCAGGAATAGAATTGATGTTCAACTTTTGAAACACACGGTTTTTGTAGGTGCTGACCGTTGAGGTGTGAAGATTTAATTTATTGGAAATCTCCTTTAGGGGTTGTCCTTTCACCAGTTTGTTAGCCACTTGGAGTTCTCTATTGGTCAAAGACTCCAGATTGGAAGTGACTTGTTGTTTGTTTAAGGTCTCGTTTATCATAGATTCTTTGACCTGTTCACTGATAAATTTTCCTTTTTCAAGCATGGCGTTTAGCGCACTGTCTATTTTGTCCTGGGGAGATAATTTATTCAAAAAACCATCAGCTCCCATTTTTAAATAACGAACCGCATAAAGATGCTCATCCTGTGAAGAAAAAACTAAAATTTTAAGATCCGGCTGCTTTAGTTTTATAAAATCTATCGCTTGTTGCAGCGTTCCATTGGGCATTACAACGTCTATGATGGCCAAGTCGAGTTCTTCTTTTGAAACGAGATCGGTTAGGGCTTTGTAGTCTTCTACCTCATATAGAGTGGCGTATGGTCTAAGCCTTTTAATCGCTTGTACCAAACCCATGCGAACGATTGCGTGATCGTCCGCAACCATAATCCGACTGCCTCTTTTCATGTGGGGTATTTTTAGTTTTTTTGGGAAGAATAATCGAAACTCTTGTTCCTTTAGCCTTATCGGATTGAATTTCAATTTTTCCCAAAAGTAAAAATACGAAATTTTTAACAACCTTCAAGCTTAAACCGGCGCCAATTTCTCCGTGGGTTCCTTTTGTGATAATGTTGGGGAAAGAAAAAAGCATATTTAACTGATCATCTCCCATTCCTATCCCGAAATCAGTTACGGATAAAATAACTTTTCCCTTTCTTTTTGAAGCTGTAAATTCAATAGACTTTCCGGGATGGGAATATTTAATGGCGTTGTCCAAAATCTTTTTAAAGATGAACAGTATTAGAAAACGATCGGTCTGTAAACTCAAAGTTTTATCACCTTTAAACCGGAAGTCGATTTCTTTTCGAGTAAGTTTATCTTCGAACTCCTCTTGAAGTTGTGAAAATAAATCATGTACAACCAATTCTTCTTGTTGGAGTTCAAAATTCATCAACTGTGTCTTGAGCCATTCTTCCGTGCTTGTGACCGTTTGCAAGTTTTTTTGTGCATCTTGCTTCACGCTTGGTAGCAGCTTAAAAAAATCGTCCTTGCTTATGGTTTGGTTCTCTACATTGTCTATCAGCCACAATAAACTGCTAAAGTTTTCCTTTAAATCATGGGTTAACAAGGATATCCATCCGGTTTTTAATTCGTTTTCCTGTTTTAATAACTTGATTTCAGCTTCGAGTTCTTTAATTTTATCGCTCATTACTATCTTCTTGTTCTAAAATTTTTTATTTCGTTTTTGGTGAAATCATGTATAAACTAACCATCTGTTTTTGCGGCCAACCATTTGTTCAATACTGCTGCCAAGTTCTTTTTCAATAAAGGTTTGGTGAGGTAATCGTTCATTCCTGCTTGCAAGCATTTTTCTTTTTCGCCTACTAAACTTCCCGCGGTAAGGGCAATAATAGGAATTTCAATTCCTGTTTCTTTAGCTCGAATTTCTTTGGTAGCTGTATATCCGTTGATTTCAGGCATTTGAATATCCATTAAAATGAGTTCAGGGCTTTCTTTTTGAAACAATTCTATGGCTTGTTTTCCGTCTTTTGCTTCAATAATAGTGGCTTTCGGGATAAGGTCTTTTATAAATGACTTTGTCAGGTGCATATTGATCGCATTGTCTTCCGCTATCATGATTTTTAAATCAAGCTTTTCTTCTTGGGGAGAAGAAGTTTCCTTCGGAATAGCTTCTCTTTTATCGGGAACGGTCTTTATTTGAGACAGAACCTGATACATCTGTTGCATTCGGATGGGTTTGACAAGCCTATTTTGAATTTCCAATTCGTCACAGAACCTCTGAAGCTGTTCGTCATCAGAAGAGCTGTAGAGTACAATAAATGGTTGATCAGAATTATCTAAAGGTTGTAAATCCTTGATCTTCCGAATGGTTTCGATACCATCCATTACCGGCATGTGGTAATCCATAATAATAACATCAAACTTGGGATGTTCCATCATAATCATCAACGCTTTTATTCCGCTCTCGGCTTCCTCGACCTCAATACCTTTAATTTCAAGCATGCGTCTGAGAATTGTCCTGTTCTTATCGTTGTCATCGACAATCAGCACTCTTTTTATTTCCGTAAGGTCATAATCCACCTCTTTGTCTTCAACTTTAAGAGCTAAGTCAAAATAGAAATCGCTTCCCCGATCTTTTTCACTTTTCAAATTTAATTTACTATTGGCTAAACCCAATAATCTATTGGAAATAGTCAATCCTAATCCGGTACCGCCATATTTTTTAGTGATACTGCTGTCTTCTTGCGAAAAGGCTTTGAAGATTTTCTTTTGTTTATCTAATGGAATCCCAATTCCGGTGTCTTTTACGCCGAAACGCAATATCATTCTTCCATCGCCGTGATCTTTTATAATCTTAGTGTATAGCTTTATTTCACCTTGTTCGGTAAATTTTAGGGCATTGTTGACAAGGTTGACAAGAATTTGCTTCAGTCGCATAGCATCTGCCCAAATATAGTGCGGAACCTGATGGTCGATGTCTATTAACATTTCTAAGTCTTTTTTATTTGCCCCATAGGAAACGATGTTGAAGGCTTCCGAAACGACTTTTTCAAGCTCTATTTTTTCAATGGCTAAATCCATTTTCTTATTCTGTATCTTGGAGAAATCGAGAATATCATTGATAATACTGTAAAGTGAAACACTGGATTCATTGATCATTTCCAGATATTGTCGCTGGGTCTCATTCAATTCCGTGGCAAGCGCTAATTCCGTAAACCCGATTATTCCGTTTAATGGCGTGCGAATTTCATGACTCATATTGGCCACAAATTCCGATTTTGCTTTACTGGCACGTTCTGCTTCTTCCTTGGTCTGCTTGAGTTCGTATTCCATATTCTTTCGTTCGGTGATATCAAGAACATTGGACAAAATCTGTTTGTTTCCCGCAGAATCCTCATCGAGGGTACTCATAAAATACCAAATCGCCTTCTCTCCGGATTTTTTGATTACCGACATCTCGCCGGAAGCCTCGCCGTATTCTTGAACGGTTTTTAGATAAGTCGATATTTCGTCGTGTTTTTCAGGATCAATGAGTTGATAAAGATTATTTTGTTGAGCCTCTTCTAAGGAATATCCCGAAGCCGTTAAACCTGCTTTGTTGACCTCCAAGAAATTGCCCTCCAAATCGTTGATGCTCACTATCGCTTGTATGTTGTCAAATAATCTGCGATACTTTATTTCGCTTTTTTTAAGCAATTGTTTTCTTTTTATAAATTCTGTGACATCTCTACCAATCACGTAGATGAGTTTTGTGGTGCTATCGGGAGTAGCGGTCCATTCAATCCATTTTATTCCATTTTCTTTGGTGTAAAATCGATTGTCGAAATTGACAACCGGTTTTCCGTTCTGAAGTTTTTTCATGACTTCTTTCGTTTTTTCCACATCTTCCGCATGAACGAAACGCATAAAAGGAGAACCCATAAACTCCTCGTCTGTCCAGCCCAAGGTTTTAGAAAAAGCAGGGTTTAATTTGATGTAGTTTCCTTCAAATGTGGTAATTCCAATCAAGTCATTGGAAAGATGAAACAAGTTGCCAATGTTGTTTAATTGGGTTTCTTTGTCTTTGATCGTTATCCATTCCTTTATTTGTTCTATAGAACGAGTGATTATAGATTGGTCCACCTCAGTTAAATTCCTTTCCTTTTCGTCAAAAAGGTCTATACTTCCTTGGATGACTCCATCGGAACCTATAATGGGAAAAGACTTATAAAATTTTACCTGATCAAGTTTCCCTTGCGCTAAGAATTTGAGATCTACGGAATGACGTTGACTTTTCTCGTCAAATTTGAGAACTTTATTCAAGGGGAAAGTATTTTTAACCGAATCGTCATTGCTGGAAATAACATAGGCTTTTTGATTTTCAAAGGCCGTAATTGTACACAAAGCCACATCGGTAATTTGTACAATGGAAAAAATAATATAATCGAAAACATCAGCATATCGTTGATGAATTGTTTGATAACGATTAATTGAATTTTCTGACCTTAGGTCTTTTTCTAAATTTATATTTTTCATTTCTTTTAAATCTTTAAAGTGCGGTAAAGCTATAAATAATATTTGTGGTATAGGTACCCTTATCTTTTGGAACCAATGCTTGTGCAGATTCAGCAGAAATAGCATACTTCATCGTTAAATCTTTGTCCAAAACCGGCATTCCGTTATTTGCTATTTTTTCGGGAGTAGTCGATAAAGAAACCGGTGGGGATCCTCCATCGATACCTATCTCCAGAATAGAGGCGGGGACATCGGTTTGGATGCCTTCTTTTGTAAAGAAAGGAGCATCGGATTTTACATAGAGTTCATAGGTTTCGTTGTTTGATATTCTTATTTGATTGGGAATCGTTTTGATTTGCCCATTTTGATATTGCTCGGCGGTATTGAATTCAAAATTAACCGTTTGACCCACATTGGGAATCTTTATTTCGGAAAGCGGTAATACTTTTAAGGTATAATCGATGGTTTGTGGGGCAACAATGGTGTTGTCGATACTTTTTGCACTTAAATCAATTTGAAAATTATAGGTGCCGGCCTGAAAAAAATGATTTTTAAAATCAGCTTTGGATAGGGAAGCATGCAGTTGAAAGCTATTTCTGTTGCCGATTTCAACTTCGAAACTATTGCCGGAAGTGAAATTTTGCTCCGTTGAAGTTAAAGGCTGCGTTAGGATATTTAGGTGATTTCCTCCAAGTTTTAATAAGGAAATATCAATATTCTCCTGGGTTCCTTTATTAGAGGTGAATTGGATATTGGGGGAAGTGCTTTCCGCAAATAGATTGAAATCCATTGTATTTCCCAATTCGAAAGATCCTAATTCCAATATGATATTCTCCGGAGTAGTTCTGTAATCATCTAATGAATTTATTTCTGAATAACCTATGTTGTTGGTGGTGAGCCAGGAGATGGCTTTTGGAACCGATAATATGACGTAAAAGGAACTTGGAGTGAAATCATAATTTTGGTCTATTTTTATTGAATAATCGCCTACGTGATAGATATTATTGGCAAACTTATTTGATGGTATTTTGAAAGTGAATTTTATTTCTCCACGTGGAAAGCCTGTTAAAAGTGGTGTGAGCGGGGGATTATACCAGTTTTGTTTCGAGCTTGTGAAATGTTTAAATCCTGGTAAACTTCCGGATAAAACACCAAATGGAGGTAGTGCTCCACCAATACTCGCAAGTTGCCATTGAAGAACAGTAGATGGCAAATCAAATTCCGGAGAGACTTCCTGAATGAAATTATTTCCTGAGATAGACCTGAACGTTGGAGTTTTTACAACTAATAGAATAAGGCTATAATTCCAGTTAATTCTTGATCCTGTATGCATGACAGTCTTTACCGTAGTAAATTCAGTATGATTAAAAATATGTTGAGCCGGAACCGTAATATTAACATCCTGAGCTTTCACAACTCCAATGGAAACAATGCATAGAAGAATTCCCAAAATAATCTCATTATATTTTCTCATAGTATCTTCCTTTAAAATTTCTTCACTTTAATTTTTCTATCTTTTTTTTCATATTCGAAAATCAGCGTTTCCGGGTAATCGTTGTTTTCGATTGTTATTTCTCTTGAAGGTATAAGGAATTTATATTTATCGTTTTTAATATAAATAGTATAAGTTCCATTTCCCAAGAAAAATTCAAATTCATTGTTTTGATTAACCAACGTGCTGTAAACCTCTCCTTCTTTATCTTCCGCATAAACTATAATTCCACGAACATCGGTTTCTAAATCATCGTATTTTTGTTTTATCTCCACTAATTTTCCGGTGACCTTGTTCTTTTTGACCAGTCCTATTTTTAAATTTTTATGTTGATCCACCATAATCACGGGATCACGTATCAAGCGCAATCCATCGGTTTCATTTATCTTGAGCTTATAACTTCCTTTGGGGACATTTTCAAAAGTGACTTTTCCGTTTTTATCGGTCATGGCTACAAAGTCATCGAGATAAATTACTTGGTTGGCAATCGCTGTTTCATCGTTGTCAAAAATATTGTTGAAATTCTTATCGTGGAATAATTGCAATTGCACTTTGTGATTTCCCGGAGCTGTGTTTTTTATAAAATACTTTTTGATTCCAATTCTAAGTTGATAGTTGTTTCCTGTATATCTATAGCCTTTTGTGGATTTGTATTGCGAATAATTGGCATAACCTGTCGCTGCCCAGCTGCGGTTGATTTTATATTCTAAATTTCCGTTGAAGTGTTGGTTTGTGTTTTGGTATAATTC
>DATGSA010000123.1:0-2775 GCA_035303085.1 Flavobacteriaceae bacterium | reverse complement strand
AAAAAGAAGAGGAGGATTTCAGGAAAGATTATATAGCACAAATAAATAAAAATCTCAAAAAGGTTGGAAAAGAAGGTCCGGTTGAAGCTTCTTTAGAAACAGAGCTCAAAGATGTTTACCAAGAATGGGAATATGAAGTGGTTGAACCGGGAGAAAAAACCCACAACTTGCGATTGGTCGATGCGATATCTGAAGGGTTAAAACAGTCGATGGAACGTCACGATGATTTGGTAATCATGGGACAAGACATCGCAGAATACGGTGGCGTGTTCAAAGTAACTGAAGGTTTTGTAGAAGAATTTGGAAAGGAACGCGTAAGAAACACGCCGATTTGTGAATCTGCTATCGTCAATGCGGCAATGGGATTATCGATCAACAACATGAAAGCGATTATGGAAATGCAGTTCAGTGATTTTGCGACAGTTGGATTTAATGCCATTGTAAATTACTTAGCTAAAGTTCATTATCGCTGGAATCAAAATGCCGATGTAGTGGTGCGTATGCCCGCCGGTGCAGGAGTAGGAGCAGGACCTTTCCACAGTCAGACCAACGAAGCGTGGTTTACAAAAACTCCAGGGTTAAAAGTGGTTTATCCCGCTTTTCCTTATGATGCTAAAGGATTATTGAATACCGCCATAAACGACCCGAATCCGGTGATGTTTTTTGAACACAAAGCATTGTACAGAAGTATTCGTCAGGATATTCCCGAAGATTATTACACTTTACCTTTTGGAAAAGCAGCTGAACTTCAATCCGGAAATGACGTCAGTATTATCACTTATGGATTAGGCGTACACTGGGCTTCAAAAGTCTTGGAAAATAATCCTGAAATTTCTGCGGATTTGATTGATTTGCGAACATTGGAGCCTTTGGATACAGAAGCGATTTTTGAATCGGTTAAAAAAACCGGTAAAGCAATTATCCTGCAAGAAGATTCTATGTTTGGCGGAATCGCGTCTGATATTTCTGCGATGATTACAGAAAATTGCTTTGAATATTTAGACGGCCCCGTAAAAAGAGTAAGCAGTTTGGAAACCCCAATTCCTTTTGCAGCTAACCTTGAAAAGCAGTATTTGGCGGATTCCCGTTTTGAAAAAACTTTAATAGATTTGTTAGCGTATTAAGATTGAATAATAAATATTATTAAAAATAATGTGTTTTTCGAATAAATATCACAATATTGCTCTTTCTTAATCAACTTAAAAGAGATTTTAAACCATAAAATGAGAACTTATGAAGAAATACATGTTAATCCTTTGCGCAGTAGTAATCTTGACTTCTTGTGGAGTCAGTAAAGCGGAGCGACAAACGCAAAAGACTATAAAAGGAGATTGGACCTTGACACATATTGAACTGCCAAGCGCATTGGTAGATGTCAATCTTTTTGAAGATGTCGACACCAGATGTTTTGAAAATTCAGATTGGCATTTTGTTTCCAATAACAATAAGGGATCTTATAAATTGTATAAAAATGACTGCCAGCCGGGAACGCGAGATTTTCGTTGGAATATTGAAGAAAACAACAACGAGTTTTACTTCACCTTAAAACACGAAGTGGACGGGGTTAATATCCGCCATGAAAAAAGAGGATTTCGGTTAAAACTTGTCAGTCTTGATGACAATTATATGGTTTGGGAAGAAAATACAACTTATGAGGGAAAACCTTTTCCCATTCGGATAAGTTTCAGTAAAAATTAATTTTAAAAAAAACAGTACTTATGAAATTACAATTTAGAAATTTTGGCGTAATCCTTTTGTTGGGAGCATTTTTGATATTTACCGGTTGTGAAGCTATTAAAAACACAAATAAAGCTCAACGAGGTGGTGCCATTGGAGCAGGAGCAGGAGCTGCTGCCGGAGCGGTTGTCGGTAATAATGTCGGAGATGGACATAACTCTGTGATTGGCGCACTGATCGGTGCTGCAGTTGGTGGTACAGCCGGAGCATTAATCGGTAACAAAATGGATAAACAAGCCAGAGAAATTAGCGATGAAATTCCCGGAGCTGAGGTAAATCGAGTTGGAGAAGGAATTGCAGTTACTTTTGATGAAAACAGTGGAATTTATTTTGCGACGGATAAATTTAATATCAATACGCAATCTCAAAACTCCTTGGATAAGTTGGTGAAGATTTTTAGAGATTATCCAAACACCAATATCCTTTTGGAAGGACATACCGATAATACCGGAAGAGCAGAATACAATATGGGGCTATCTGAAAAACGAGCAAAATCGGTATTTGATTATCTTGTAAATCACGGAATTGATCGGGATCGTTTTAGTATTAAATGGTATGGAGAAGAGCAGCCTAAATATGATAACTCAACCGCAGAAGGTCGCTCAAAAAACCGAAGGGTAGAGATTGGAATTATGGCCGATGAAAATATGAAGGAAGAAGCTGAAAAACAAGCGAAAAACTAAATCTTGCGGTGATAATTATTTGAAGAAAAAGGCTGTCTGTTTAGATGGCCTTTTGTTGTTTAGCAACGCTTGGCATGTTGTCCTTGCGGAATTCTAATCGCTTAGTAATTTTTGTGGTTGACCACCCCATAATCCCTAAGCCTTTGGTACTAAAATCCCTGTTTGTTGTCCTGTTTTGAAATAGGAAGTTTTCTCTACTTCTTGATTATGCTTGTTTCAAGAAGCAACATAACAGTTACAACCACCCCTGAAATAACTAAACCTTCGGTTTATTTATTTCGTCCCTTCCTTTTTTAAGGAGGAGAGCTTTGCTGTTTGCTTATAAGTTACTCTTATGTAGCAAACAAAAGCTCCT
>DATGSA010000122.1:0-2350 GCA_035303085.1 Flavobacteriaceae bacterium | reverse complement strand
AGGCCAAGCAGCCTTGACTCGCTTAAAAACGGGTATCTCTCGAGAAGATATTGTCCAGCTGAAAGAAGAAATTCTTGCTACAGAAGTTGCTGATTTAAATGAACTGTCCAGCAACCTCCAAAAAGCGTTAGCAGAAGACACTATCGTTGTGATTGGAAATAAAACGCAAATTGAAGCAGAAGAAGAACTCTTTGATGAAATTTTCACGCTTTATTAAGCAACATAAGAATATTTAAAAAATCAGCACTGACATTGAAAGGATTTAGCATCCTTCATGTCAGTGCTTTTTTAGTGTTTCAATTTAAGTATAATACTTTTGCTTGGAATAGATATTTTCTTGTTTACGCCGTTGTCGATCATATAAGCGTTGCAATCTCGGTCGGTTATATCTTTGCGTAATAATAAAGGGTAAATTTACAATGAATGCATATAGAATCATCACAATGCCTGCCCATAAAGGATTCCATATAAAAAAGAGCAACGATGGCGGAATCGAAAGCCAATGGGTCAGTTCTGCACGCTTCGTTTCTGTGATAAATTTTTTTATCCTTTTGGCATCTGTTCCTTGCAATTGAGATTGGTCATAGGAACGTTTAATGATGGAAGAACTATCCGGTAAATAGTTTTTCCATTCTCGAATACGGAAGATTTTTTGCCAAATCGCTCCATTTTGTTCCCAATCGCGCGTTTTGAAAAGAGCATGCTCTTTTTCAAACCAGCGATCTGGGACTTTTAACATCAGTAAAGAAATGCCCATATGAAGGATAAACCAAGCAATTATATCTAATATAACTATCCATAAACTAGGAAGTTGAATAAGCATGAGCCACCCTCCTACACATCAATGCTTCGCCCTTTCCAAGACACTGTCCTGAAAACAAATGTTTTTATCGCTGACCAAGCAAATAAACCAACAAAATAGAAAAAGAACAAGGGATAAAAGATGAGCAATCCCCCACTAAACTTTCCAGCCAAATTGGCCATTCGGTAAAACTGTAAATAGTACAAGACATAGCCCAATATACTTAAAAGCAAAGTGGTGAAGTTTCCAGAAACCATCCCCCATACGAAAAAACCAAAGGAAATAAAAGCCCCACTGATCCATAAACTAATGCCGATTAAAATTAGAGGATGTGTGGAAGTTGACGCTTGCGCAAAACTTTTCGTCCATCCTTCAGAGAGACTTTTTATTCCGTCTGGATACATTCGAAAATGCAAACACTCATAGCCACTATATAAATGAATAGGGATATGTTGTTTCAACATTGCACTTCCTAAGTCAATGTTCTCCATAATAGAATCTTTCACCAACTCATGCCCGCCCATCTCAAAATAAAGGTTGCGATCAATCAATAAAGAAGGACCGAATGCTCCTGCAGGTTTTAGTCGCTCTTTTAAAATCGAGAAACGATTCATTCCTGCTAGGACAATGATATTAAAGAGAACAGAAAAATTCTCGTACAAAGATTGAATTACATGGTAGGGCTGGATGGATAAAGCACCTTTAAAATCTTGACGTTTAAATTCTAAAAGAATTGCGCGCAAGCTCTCTTCACTCGGTAAAAAAACATCCGCATCTAAAAATAGTAAGTACTCGCCTTTCGCTGCTTGAGCACCTACAAAACATGCAGCTGACTTCCCCTGCCATCCGACTTCTTTTGAATCATACTGAAGAACCCGAGTGCCAAAAGAAGCGGCGACCTCAGCTGTGTCATCCTCGGAATCATCATCAACTACTAAAACTTCTACAGGTTGTAACGTCTGACCTGTTAACGATTTTAATAACATCGGAAGATTCCTCTCTTCATTTCTAGCAGGGATAATCACCGAGATTTTTTTATTTATTTGCTTGTTTTTTGAATGTTTAGGGATTCCTGGCACTTTCCATAAAACAAACCATCCGCTTATTATGGATAAAAGAATAAAGCCAATGATCAACGTCTGCATACAAAAAACTCCTTAAAATATCTTTCTTCTAAACTTCCTTAAGACCTTTAAGCCCAAATTAGAATAAGGGGGATACTTTTCTGACTGTTTAAAAGGCATCTTTTTTTGATAATGGGCTCTTTGGTAAGTAAAGGTATCGAAACTTGCTTTTCCATGGTAATTTCCAAAGCCGCTTTTTCCTTTTCCACCAAATGGCACTTCTGGATTGGTCAGATGAACGAGCACATGGTTGACGCTCAAAGCACCACTCTCTAAGGCCCTTTCTATTTTTTCAATTTTATTTGTGTCTTCACTAAATAGATAGACCACTAATGGAACCGGCAATCGCTTATACTGTTCAATGACTTCATCTAATGAATCATAAGGAATCACCGGCAAAATCGGCCCAAAAATTTCTTCCTGA